>CADBGN010000034.1 GCA_902794155.1 uncultured Bacteroidia bacterium | reverse complement strand
CTGATTTCTTTTCTGCAGTTAAGTACATAATTTTCTTCTTTTTACACTAAATTTGTTGTTCTAAACGGGCTGCAAAGATACAACTTTTTTGGAAACTGGAAGGGGTTTTGAGTGAATTTTTTTTGTAATGATAATTCAATGGCAATCTGAGTCTTGGACATCGCCATCCCAAATGCCGAATTTGGGCTTAGAAAGAGTCCATGCCATCCCACATCACAAGGTCGTGGCGCACATAGCCTTCTGTGTTTCTAATTCTGATTTTGTACCATCCTTTGGTCTTTCCGAGACAAGGGTAGGCCAAAGGCATTTCTCCCGCTTTCGTCGTGATTTGGCAAATGACGGATGATTTTAGGTCGGGTTGAGAGCGGACATTGACGTTCGTTCGGTGGGTGTAGACAATGCCTTGTCCGTTTCTTGCACTGTATTCCACGATTTTATGCCCAAGTTTTGGGACTTCTATATCATCTTGTACGGAGACAGTATATGTCGTTTGGTTAGTGCTGACATATCTTCCTACAACGTTTCCGCGGCTGTCGACCACCATTTTCATGTGGTCAACGGAAGCAGCCTTGATGTTGGGGTCGCCGTCATCTATGTCTTCAATGGTTTGGGCTTCCATTTCGGCGTTTTTATCCGTCAGTTCTGTCTCGACTGGGGTAGAGGTCTTGCTTTCTTTACTTCCACACGAATAGCACATTATTCCTAAGGCAATTGCGAGTGATGTGATATACCAATATCTTTTCATATACTGTATGTATTATGACGAATTGTCCTACAAAAGTACGAAGAAAAAGGCATTCGGCAAGAAAAAAGACGTTTTTGTCGCCAAAAACAAAAAAAGCAAGACCTAAGCCTTGCTTCTGTGTAGCGGGATCGAGAATTGAACTCGAGACCTCCGGGTTATGAATCCGACGCTCTAACCTGCTGAGCTATCCCGCCTCGTTTCGGGGTGCAAAAGTAGACAATTTTTCAATACGGTCAACAAAAAAAGCAAAAAAAAGTATTATTTGCATAAAGGCCCGCCTTTCGACGGGCCTTTGTGTTATGTAGATTGTCCTACGGACAAGAAATCTTTTCCAAAATCAGCCAAAATCATAGAAGGTTTTTGATTTGATTTTATTTCGATTTCTTGCCTTTAGGCAATTCCAAACTTCATTCAGTCAGTTCCTTCGCGGCTTGCTCCAACTTGCCATCGAGCGTCTTGATGGCTGCTTCAAGATCGTTCGAGGCGTCGCCCTTCATGCTGAAGTAGAACTTGATCTTAGGCTCGGTGCCCGAAGGACGGATGGTAATCTTCGATCCACTCTCGGTGAAGAACTGCAACACGTCGCTCTTGGGCAGGGTGATGGGCGTGACCTTTCCAGTAACCAGGTCTTTGGCTTCCTGAAGCTTGTAGTCGCGGGTCTCGATGACCTTCTCGCCAGCGATGACGGTGGGCGGTGTGCTGCGGAACTTGGCCATCAAAGCCTTGATTTCCTCAGTGCCGCTGATGCCTTTCTTGGTCAGCGAGACGAGTTTCTCCTTGTAGAGGCCGAACTCCTTGTAGATGTCCATGAGTAGCTGATAGAGCGTCTTACCTTGTTCGGCTGCCCAAGCTGCGGCCTCGGCAATCATGCTGGTGGCGATGACGGCATCCTTGTCGCGGACGAAGTCGCCTGCCAGATAGCCGTAGCTCTCTTCACCACCGCCGATGAACTGCTTCTTGCCTTCGAGTTCAAGGATCTTGTCGGCAATGTACTTGAAGCCGGTCAGCACGTCGTAGCGGTCCACGTTGTATTTCTTCGCCATCTCGAAGATCAGCTCGGTGGTGACGATGGTCTTCACGATGAATTCTTTTCCTGTGAGTTTGCCCAGTTCGTTCCAGCGGGTCAGCAGGTAGTAGACGAAGAGGCTGCCAGTTTGGTTGCCGTTGAGTAGGATGAACTCGCCCTTGTCGTCCTTTATGGCGATACCCACGCGGTCGGCGTCGGGGTCGGTGGCCATGACGAGGTCGGCATTCACCTCCTGGGCTTTCTTCACGGCTAAAGCCATGGCGGCAGGCTCCTCGGGGTTGGGTGACTTCACGGTCGGGAAGTTGCCGTCGACGACCATCTGCTCCTCAACGCAGTAGACATTTTCAAAGCCCTTGCGCTTCAAAATCTCGGGTACCAAGCGGCGACCTGTGCCATGGATGGGCGTGTAGACGATGCGCATGTCCTTGTGCTTCTTGATGAGGTCGAGGGAGAGGGAAAGGCCATACACCTTATTTAAATAGATGTCGTCGAACTTTTCGTCCAAAACGGTAATCAGGTCGGGGTTGCGCTTGAAGTTGACCATTGAGGGGTCGGTGATCTTTTCCACCTCAGCGATGACGTTCTTGTCGTGTGGGCTAACGAGTTGACCACCATCGTTCCAATAGGCCTTGTAGCCGTTGTATTCTTTGGGGTTGTGCGAGGCGGTGACCATCACGCCTGCGTCGCATTTCATCTCGCGTACGGCGAACGAAAGCTCGGGGGTGGGGCGGAGGCAGTCGAAGATGTAAACCTTGATGCCGTTGGCCGACATCACGTCAGCGGTGACGTTGGCGAAGGCGGGGCTGTTGTTGCGGCCGTCGTAGGAGATGGCGATGCTGAGGTCCTTCTTGCCGGGATGCATCTTCTTGATGTAGTTGGCGAAGCCTTGGGTGGCCATAGCCACGGTGTAGATGTTCATGCGGTTGGTGCCGGCACCCATGATGCCGCGCAGTCCGCCAGTGCCGAACTCGAGGTTGCGGTAGAAGCTCTCCACCAGCTCGTTAGGGTCGTTGTCGAGCATGTTTTGCACGCTCTTTCTCGTTTCTTCATCGTATTGCTCAGTGAGCCACGATTTTGCTCTTTCGATGATTTTAGGGTCCATGATGTTGATATTATGTTGATGTTTGTTCTGTCTTGATGCGCAGGGACTCGCGTCGCCTGCTTACTATTTCTTCCTTTCATGCGGGGATTGAAATCCCCGTTGTGCTCTTGTCGCCCTTTCAGGGCTTAGCTCCCGCATCGCTTTGCGCTTCCCCCTTTTAAGGGGGGCAGGGGGGATTAAACAACTTCCTTCCGTTTTAGTTCTTCAATACATTTCACCAAGCTCTCCCGCCACTCTGGAATCACAATCCCTGCAAACTCCTTAATCTTGCTCAAATCTAGCACGCTGTAAGCAGGTCGTTTGGCCTTGGTGGGATATTGGTCGGTCGTTATCGGGTTCACTTTGCAGTTTTTTCCGCCGATTTCCATGATGGCTGTGGCAAAGTCGTACCAGGTAATCTGACCTTCGTTGGTGAAGTGGAAGGTCTCGTGTACTTCGTTCTTGCCTTTTTTGTTGAGCAAGGCCACCAAAGCCACAGCCAAGTCGTGTGCCCAGGTAGGACAGCCTTTTTGGTCGGCAACCACGTTGATTGCGTCTTTCGTGTCGCCCAGCATAAGCATGGTCTTTACAAAGTTCTTGCCCACTGAGGAGTAGAGCCATGCAGTGCGCACAATCATATAATTGCAGCCACTCTCACGGATGAGGCGCTCGCCTTCGGCCTTGGTGCTGCCATACACCGATTGTGGGTTGATGGGATCATCGACTTTGTAAGGCTCGTTGGCATCACCGCCGAAGACATAGTCGGTGGAGATATGGATAAGCAAGGCGTTGCGTTTCAGGCATGCGTCGGCCAACACTTTGGGCGCAAAGGCGTTGATCAAGGTGGCCAACTCAGGCTCGTCTTCGGCCTTGTCGACGGCGGTATAGGCGGCGCAGTTGATGCAGGCGTCTATGTGGTTAGCTTCAAAACAAGCTTCCACAGCGGCCTTGTTGCAAATGTCGAGGGTGTCGACATCGGTGAAAAACCATTGGTGCTCTACACCTGCTAGTTTCTGTAGTTCTGTTCCCAATTGGCCTTTACAGCCTGTGACTAATATGTTCATAGAGTTAGTTTTGACGCGAGACGCAGGACTTCGGGACTCGGGACAAGCTAAAGTCTCGTGTCCCATGTCTCGAAGTCTCGTGTCTCTTATGTGAACTTGTTGTATTCATTATTATTAAAAGGTGTGTACGAATGCGATACCCACCGACTCCTTGAGTTGAAGTTTGGGCATGTTGTCGACTACAGTCTCCACACCCTCAATAGTTTCATAGACGGGGAAGGTGGTGTTGTGGTCGTATTTAAGGTGGACGAACAGTATCGTCCGGATGTATTTGGTGATGACAAAGTCGAAGGTGTTCTCCCAATTGACATCGAGGGGCAGACGGTTGTCGTCGCGGCGCTCTATATAATTATAAAAGGTGTTGAGCGTAGTAGTATAGGTGATGCTTTTGCCTATGGGTCGCTTGTAGTTGATGATGGCATTCACGCCGATGGCGGGGGCGATGTTCTCTCCAGGAATCCAAATGCTGTCTTGGTCATAATAGCCTTTCTTGACACCAAAACTGCCTTTATCGGCTAGCTCTTGGTTCATCACGAAGGTGACCTTACCGGCCAGGGGACTCATGTAAATCTGGAAATAACCGTCTTTGGTCTTGTATGAATAACCAGCAGAAATGGTGTAATAGGCAGGGGCGAGGAAGCCGGAAATCACGGTGGAGTCGTTGGGGTATTTGTAGCCATTGGCAAACTGAGTGTTGAAGGTTGAGACCATGGTGATGTTCCATTGTGTCTTGCTGTTGAGAGAGAGGGAGTAGGTGAGGTCAATTTTATCGTCTTGCTTTTCTATTCGCTTGTCGGCAAAGCGTGAGATGCCAAATGCAAAAGATCCTGTAAGTTTCTGCTCAAAAGCTTTTTTGTGATCAAGAAGTGTGAAGTTGGCGAAGGTCTTTCCTGCCCAAGAGTTTTCACCGCCTGCTGCCCAGTTGGATAGCGCCAATTGGTTGATGTTCAGGCCATAGCTCCCATGGAAAGAAAGACGCTCGTATAGGATATCAATGATGTTCTCTTTTGGTCGTGGTCCGTCGGGACGTTTGGGTGTGAGCGAGTCGATATGGCGGTTGATGGCGGCCAGCTCGTTGTCGATGGCTGAATGTTCGTTTTTGGCATCCTTGAGATGGGCGTTCATGACATCTATGGTGTGTTGTATTTGCATGATGTCGTTGTCGACAACGTATTGCTGCAAAATGAGTGACTGCTTGATACGGATCAGTTCAATGGAGTGTTGGCAGATGGAGTCTACTTTGGGCGTCATAAAAACATAGCGTTCTTGCCCAATCAGTGAACAAGAAAACGCTGTTGATATGAAAATCAATAAGATACGGGATAATTGCCTAAATCGTAATCTCATCCGGACGTTGACTCGTTGATTCCAATCGCAAAAATATGCGATTTTTGTGAGAAAACGCAAACTTAGGGCAAAATATTACGCTTCTTCCAACGGGATTTTGTGGTTGGTTTGGTAGAGGTGCTTCTTTACGTTCTCGAATTGGTAGCTGATTTTGGTCCACATCTCGACAGTTTTTTTAATGCCTAGGATGCGGCGTTGGACGATGCGCATGTCCTCGCTGAGACTGTGGTATATGGAACCGGAAATGCCTACGTAGAAGGGACGAGAACACTCCTTGGCTATTCGCATAGCCTTGAATATGCAATTGCCAAACCAAGTGATGCATTCCATTCCGTTGTCAGATAGGTTTTTGGTGCCCATGATGTGTCCATGGTCCATACCCATCGAAAACTCCAGACCCAAGATGTCGGAAAATTGTTGCTTGAAGTCTTCAGAGAGGGCAGACACTATTCTAAGTGCCCCTTTGACGGCAGGTTCCAGCGACTCGTCACGACCAGGATATATTATAAGAAATGCATTGGGAGCGAAGCAATTGACAAAAGCCTTATCCTGCTGGGTAACGGCGGTGAGCACGTCTTTATACATTGTATATGTTTTGGCAATTTTGCGTCTGCCGTTTTCCTTGAGGATGTATGAAAGGTTCTTGATCTCAAAATAAATGATGGTGGCCTCCATATAAATGCCTGAGCAACCAAGATCAATCTTTGATGCATCATTTATGTCTTTAGTCTCGACATATTCAAACTCCGCATTTGAATACGAGGTGAGCTTTTCGCCTAGTGTTTCTTTCCAACTCATTGTATTGTCACAATTTGTGTTTGAATAATGTGCAAATATACGGTTTTTTCCTTAACAAAAAGAAAAAAGAGCAGTATTTTAAAAAAAGATACTGCTCCTTTGTTTTTTTGTTTTAAAATGGGTTATTCCATGTTCGTGTAGACGGCTTGGATGTCCTCGTCTTCATCGAGTTTGTCGAGGAACTTCTCGATTTCCACCATCTGCTCGTCGGTGAAGCTGACGGTCTGGTTGGGGAAACGCTGCAGGTTGGCCTTCACGATGTTGATCTTGCGCTCTTCGAGTGCGTCGTGCATGGTGCCGTAGTCGGTCCAGGCGGTGTAGACGGTGGTCGTGGTGGTGCCTTCCTCTTCGTCGGTCTCGGTGACGATTTCGTCCAGACCGTAGTCGATGAGTTCAAGCTCCAGTTCGTCCTTGTCCATACCGGCAGGCATCTCGATCTCGAAGACGGCCTTGCGGGTGAACATAAATTCCAGCGAGCCGATGGGCAAGAACGAGCCGCCGCACTTGTTGAAGTACGACTTCACGTTGGCCACGGTGCGCGTGGTGTTGTCGGTAGCGCATTCCACCATGCACTGGATACCGAAGGGGCCTTTGCCTTCGTAGGTGATTTCCACGAGGTTGGCGGCGTCCTTATCGGTGGCACGCTTGATGGCGGCATCGATGTTGTCTTTAGGCATGTTCTCGGCCTTGGCGTTTTGGATGGCCTGGCGGAGTTTGGGGTTCATGTCCGGGTCAGGACCGCCTTCCTTGGCAGCGATGGTGATCAGTTTTCCGAGTTTCGGGAACACTCTTGACATGTGTCCCCATCTTTTCAGCTTGGCCGCTTTGCGGTATTCAAATGCTCTTCCCATATTTAGATTTTTAAATTTTTTACTTTTAGGGTGCAAAAATAGTAAATCGCCTTGAATTGGCGTATTTTCTGACCAAAAATCTTCATTTTTGCCGTTTTCTCGTATTTTTGCAGTGTAATTATTAAAGGTGTGAAGATTCTTGTATTGACCGAAACCGATGCCTGCTGCGGCCCAATGGCAGCGGCTTTTCTGCGCGACTATTCACCTGTTCTAGAAGTGGAGTCGGCAGGAATAAATACAATCCAATCCGTTGACCTTCTTATGGTTGAGGCGATGCATGAATGTTTGATTGACCTCGGCCATTATGTTCCTGTCGATGTGAAAACAATAGATGTATCCACTTTTGATGTCGTGTATGAATGTCCTGAAATCGAAAGCCCTAGGACCGTTGAGGCATATCGAATCAAAAGGGATTTCATTAAAAATGAGGCGTTTGTTTTCTTCAAAAGTTTGTGTTTGAGACAAATAAACTGAACAACGATGAACTAAGGGCGCTGCCTAAAAACAAGTTGTTTTTATTTGATAGGTTCGATTAAACTTGCACTCACCCACATTTCGCCATTGTGTCTTTTGATGTAGCGCTCTATTCTTTTTTGCTTTTTAATATCCTTGTATTCGATAATCCTAATGTTTGCTTCCAAAAACTCACTCGTAACAAGTGGCCCTTGGGAAGACCCTATTCGTGATTTCACAGATGATTGTTTTGACCTCCACCCTATAATTACTCCAACAACTTCACTTCGATCTCCTAATATGGAATAATCGACCCAAGCTCTCACTTGTGTGCCTATTGGATACTGGTTTTTTGTCCGTTCATTCATTTCACGATTGAGTTGTTCATATCTCTCTTTTTCAGCATGGGCGAAAGCAGTATCGTTCTCTAGCCTATAGATATAGTCTTGCCGCTCTTTCCAAAACTGTTTACAATGCTGTACCTGTTCATCCACTTGCCACCCTTGACCCTGTAGTTCTCTATAGTAGCTTGTTAAAATGATACCTGACATATCGTCGGGATGAAAAACCCCCATAGATTCGAAATAGTCGACCAAATCTCCTCCTTTCCATAAGCGCCATTCGTTTCTAATCCACATTCCTAAAGACAGATGTGCATTTCCAACAAACTCTTCTTCCGTCATGGATGATATTTCCTGCTTTGTAGAATCGGAAAGGACAATTGAAAGTTGCGAAACGGCTTCTTCAAGGTTTTTGGGCTTGTATTTTGGATTTCCATGGTTGATTTCTTGTCCCATGCCAATGCTTGAAAGGACGACTAATGCAATAAATACAGTGATTTTCAAATACTTAAAAACATGTTTCATGATTGTGCTCTCTCTTTAGGATTCTGGTATGTTTACAAAGTTATGATAACAACTACTAATATACTTTGATATTAGGTTATTGTTGTTGCAAAAATAAAAAAAGCCGCTCGAAGAGCAGCTTTTTCATGTTTTCTGAAATATTCCGATTAGGCTTCGGCAGGAGCTTCAGCTTCGGCAGCAGGAGCTTCCTCGACGGGAGCTTCTTCAGCGGCAGCTTCCTCAGCAGCGGCTTCAGCGGCAGCTTCGGCTTCGGCAGCCTTCTTGGCTTCCATTTCAGCGAGTCTCTTCTTGGCGAGCTCGGCGGCGCGGGCCTCGTTGACTTGCTTTTCAGCATCCAGACGGGTCTTCTTTTCGCCACGGGCCTTCTCTTCGTTAGCCTTCACGATACCAGCCATCTTGGCTTCCTTCTCCTTCATCCAGTTCTGGAACTTGA
This sequence comes from uncultured Bacteroidia bacterium, assembly GCA_902794155.1. Classification (GTDB taxonomy): domain Bacteria; phylum Bacteroidota; class Bacteroidia; order Bacteroidales; family F082; genus Limimorpha. The sequence goes on along the minus strand of CADBGN010000034.1, from coordinate 13,269 downwards.
TCTCGGCTTGTTCCTCAGTCATAGCGCCTTTCTGGACACCACGCATCAGGTGGTACTTCATCATGACGCCGGTCTTGCTGAGCAGCGAGCGGGCAGTGTCGGTGGGCTGAGCGCCAACGCTGTACCAATACAGGGCTCTGTCAAACTTGATGTTGATTTGAGCGGGATTGGTGAGCGGGTTGTAGGTGCCTAATTTCTCAATGAATTTGCCATCACGTGGTGAGCGAGAGTCGGCAACTACGATGTGATAGAAGGGTTGACCCTTCTTGCCATGTCTTTGCAATCTAATTTTTGCAGGCATAATTTAATGTTTTAAGTTGATTTTTAATGAATTAACTAAAACCTACCCGAGGTTTCGGCTGCAAAAGTACAACTTTTTATTGGACTGGCAATCAGGTCGGAACAAATTTTTCTTTTTCCCCGTTTCGGAAATCGCCCGACAATGCCTAATTTTGCGGCCGTTTTTAAGGGTCGGCCCTTCGACGGGCTCAGGGACCTAGGTCGTTGAGCCTGTCGAAACGCCGGCTTGAGAATAGTTAGAATGCAAAACAAGAATACACTTCATTGGGGTTATATAGCGGGCATCGTCTCGGGCATCACCTATGGCATGAACCCGCTCTTTGGCGTGCCTGTCATCAACAAGGGCTTGGACGTCAACTCTTTATTGTTCTATCGCTATGGTGTGGCTACATTGTTGATGCTGGCCTATATGCTCGTCGTGAAACGTCAGATACGCATCACTTGGAAGCAGTTTGGACTAATGGCCATTCTTGGTGTTTTGTTCACGGGATGCAGCATCACCTTGTTTGAGGCATACAAATATATCCCTTCGGGTATCGCCACAAGCATCCTCTATGTCTATCCCATTATGGTCGCGCTCATCATGATGTTTTTCGGTCAGTACCCAAGTTGGAAGACATGGATTTCTATCTTTGCAGGCGTAGCGGGCGCCATTTTGCTCTCGCTCAAGGGCGGAGGAGGTTTCATCGATTGGCGAGGCATCGCTCTCGTGGTGGCCTCGGGATTGTGCTATACCTTATTTATTGTCATCGTCAACCTGAGCAAACAAGTCAAGGCCATCCCCAACCTCACTTTGACTTTCTATTGCTTCTTGATAGGCTCGGTGATGCTGTTTGCCTTGTCGAGTTTCGGTGTGCATCTCAATGCCGTTCCCGATGCAGTCAGCTGGCTGAATGTGTTGGGCTTGGCGATTTTGCCTACAGCTATTGCGACCATCACTTTGGCGGCTTCAAGCAAGGCCGTTGGTGCCACCAAGACCTCCATCCTCGGCATCCTTGAGCCGTTGACGGCCATCGTCATCGGGACGTTGGTCTTTCATGAAGCCTTCACGCTCAATGTGGCCTTCGGTGTCGCGCTGATTCTTTTCGCGATATTGTTTATGATCTTGACGGAAAAGAAAGAAGGATAAAATATATAGAGTTATGGAGTTCACTTTTTTATTAAGTGCTCCTGTCCTGTCCCTTAATGGCGGATTCCATCCGCCCCTTGCCCGTTCACAAGCAACCTCCCCATCTCATTGAGCGCAACAAAACGATAGCGCAACGAATCGGTTGCAACAGGCGTGTATTCGAAATGCTTGGCCTCGGCCTTGCGGCGAAGCGTTTCCTCGACAGATTGACAGATGAAAGGCGTACTAAACGTTTGCTCCGTTGGCTCCAGAAGCAAAAGCTTTCCTTGGGAACACGCCTCAAAATAGACGCCACCCGGCTTGTAATACCGCTCATGCGGCGAACCTTCCTCGGGGAAGCCTTCATTGAGAAGCACAACTAAAGGGAAGCCTTGCGCCCGAAGCGTCCGTGCGATGAGTTGCTCACCTTTGCTAATGGAAGCCGTATAGGTTACCGCTCCATTTTGCGCCGACCGCAACACCGCTTTCAATCTATCTTGGACATGCTCGTCCGTGGCATTGCGCGACATTTCCACCAATTGGCGATCGGGCCAGTCGAGAAGGAAATGATTGCCCATCGAGGTGAAAAGCATGCCGCAAGCTTCTGTCCTACGGTACATTCGGAATAGGTCAGGGTTTTGTTTGCGCTGCCATGCCCGCTCGGCATTAGCGTAAACATAGTTTATCATCGCCTGAAGTTGTCCTTTATGTGTAAGCACACGGTAATATGGCGGCGAGTCATACAGGTTACCTTCAAAGCCAAGTTTTCTGGCTTCAGCCTTGCAGCCCTGCATATAGCCCCGCACCACCTCTTTGATGCTGCGCTGCATGGTGCGCCTAACCTGCAAAACGATATGGTGATGGTCGGGCATGACCTTGTCTGCAAGGATTTTAATCTCTGGGCAAAGTTCAAGCATCCGCTGCTGTTGGTTGATTAATGCCCAACCTATGGCTGTCTTTTCCACCTCGGCATGAATGCCATTGTGGGTGAGTTTGCCGAAAATGGAATCTCTCCCTTTGGCCACCATGGTCACATGCACGATGCACGGCTTGCGCCATGCGCCTGGCTCCTGCCAAGTGGAGGTTTCGTTCGGTATGTTGGTGTTGGTGGACATTCTTATTTGGGGCTTTTGCGGCGGGAATGGAATTCCCGCTGAAGGGACGGAACCTTGGCGCAAAAGTAATAATTATTCTGTTTTTTTTGTGTATAAGGAATAATTGTATTTTTGCATGTGGATCAAAAATGTTTATTAACCCCTTAAAAACAATTGATATGTGTAATTATTGTGAAAAAATGGATATGGCTAAAGCATTAGACTTTGCTATTAGAGATTTTGAATTACAAAACAAAAACAATAGATATTCTTCTGGCTATCGAATTGATGGCAGAGAATATTGGAATTATATGTCAGAGAATTCCTGGAAAAAGTTCAAGGGTGAAATGTCCGATGAACATATTAGTCAATATGTTGAAGGTGGTGGAAATGAGTTAGACGAAAGAAATTCTAGATGGGGCATGTTGCCGCCAAAGATGGCTTCATTTGGTTCATCAAGTAGAATGATTTACAATTGGTCAATAAAATCGCCTGGATTTGTGTTTGAAAAACAAATGCCGACCTATGTGGGTCATGATGCCAATTTAGATGGCTATTTGTTGAATGATGATACCGCTATTTTCGTTGAAGCTAAATGCAGGGAAATCTATTCTTCACATGCTAATCTTGACATTAATGAGGTATATAAGAATGTATACAACTATATACACGGAAAGAATCCGAAATTTGGTTTTGATGAGGAGCAGAGTAAAGAACAAAACTATTTTAAATGTACTTTCCACTATGATGACAAGGTTATTAAACACTTTGACATAAAACAACTCATTTGTCATTTTTTAGGAATAACGGCTGATCTTATTAACGATAAAAACGAACTAAAAACCAATACCATCAAGTTCATTTATTTGATTTTTAACCCTAATTATAATACTGACTTTTCTCATGACGCAATTAAGAAATACGAGAAAAAATTGAAAGACCAATATGATGAAACAATAAAAGAAATAGAAAAGTTTGGCGATATGAAATGGTTATTTGATTCTATTATGGAATTCCAAGTAAATGAGAATAAGAAGTTGAAATTAACGAATGAGAATTTGAAACTTCCGAATTATTCATTTAGATTTAAGTTGATGGATCAGGAGAAATACGAAAAATACCTCGCTATGATTTCATGCCAAACACCTCTTCATATTTAGCCGTTTCAAAATGAATAGTAGGATACATTGCTCCCTCTACTTTTTTTGACTCAAACTCTGAAACGGGTACGGCAATACATTCGCCTCTCCCAAACAATTCTTGAAGAATCTTAAACTTGCCTCCGGCAGGGAATAGGTGTTTGGCATCGCAAATATACCGATAATTCTTGTCCGAGTGGTTGTCGTGATAATACAAAGAATATGGGTTGGAAGTTGTCTTGGAGAGGCCATTCAAATAGCATTCTACTATATCCTTTGGGAGAGCAACATCAAGACCGCATGCGTCACTGATGGCATTCTTCATTATGGTTTTCTTTAGAGCCTTCTCATTACCAGCAAGATGTTGCTCGATGCCAGTCACAACTTGGCCGATACGCTTGATATAGAAGTTGATGTCATCGGCTGTTTGCCTTTTTTGGTTGTGAGATTCGGGCTTCACTAGACAATTTTTTTCGTCCCAATATGTTTTCATGACGGAAAACCCAATGGTGGTTTGATAACGCTGACCTCCAAAACTCCACGAAAGCCTAATAGGACTTTCGCCATACACATTAGTTCTTTTTTCCAAGGTAAATCTTACTGACATAGTAACGGTTTTTGCGTGCAAAGATAATATTTTATTCTTAATACGCACTATTTTACGCACATAGATTTTTTCTTTTTATATAGCTGTTTTATAGTAAATTAGACTCTGCTACCATTTGTTGTAAAAAGTCTATTCGTATTAATGCCTGTTTGATTTAAAACAGTTCAATAAATCTAATTAAAATCCATTGCAATATGAACGCTTACAAAGTTGAATACGGCTGTGTCCGTTCGAATGGCCAAATTGATGGCAACAGGTATCAGATTTATCTTGATTTGGAAGCTCCTACTGAATCGGTGGCTCATGCCAGACTATTATCAAGAAGGGAAGTTTGGCAGACCAGCTCGGATTTTGTAGATGTAGTCATTTATAAGGTACATCTCAATTGACGGTTGGCCGAAACGGTTACAAAAGGACTCTATTGTTGCTTTTACGCACTATTTTACGCACACATTTTTTACATTTTTATTTTTCTGATTTTTAATGTCTTACGACTTGTTTGAATTTATCGCCTTTCGGTCTATCGTATTAATAGGGCAAAAAATCTAAAATTCAACCACAATGAGTACTAAAAAATCCCACAAAGAACAAGAGAGAAAAAGAAAGCAACAACTGGAAGCCCGCGCCAATGTCGACGCCTTCCGCACCCAACTTGAAATGAAAATCCGCAACCGATTCCCGGAGCTGGGCGCCGACCATCCCGCCGTGGTCGCCGAAATGGACGCCATCTGCGCTGCCGGACTTGCCGAAGGCATGATTGTCCTTGGAAAGATGGTGACCGGAATCCGCACTGAAATGGGAGTGAATCCCGAAGCTGATAAGGGGTCGCTCATCGGAGCCATCGTGCCTTATGTGCTCGGCATCACCATGGAGAACCCGATCGAGAACGGCCAATTGGACAGCACCCTTGCCAACGCTGCCGAAATCAAGACCCCGCTGCAAGTCTGGCTCTACTTTGACAACGAAGTGCGCAACCAGGTGGTGGAATGGGTGAAGGCTCACTACCCCAACGTGACCACGCGCCTCGGCCAGCCCATCGTGAAGTTGCCCAACGTGGTGGTCGAATTCAAAAAAGTGGTCAAAGACCCAGAGTATCAACACCTTTTAGAACAGTAAAACACAGACATCATGAACATAAGATTAGCACAACAACAAGACGGAACACTTCTGTCAATTGAAACTGATTTCGACAAATTGATCGCCGATAATTTCGGCGACATTTGTCGGGCGCTTGTGAAGCATTTGCGCATCCTGATCGAACTTGAAAAACTGCAACGAAGCAGCGACAGCATAAAGGTGGATGAGCTCATTGCCGTCGTCAGATGCAGTGATGAAAAAAACGCACAAAGCAGTCTTGTGAAAGAGTTCAATATTAGCCCAGACACGGCCAATTACATCCTTTTCACCTCAATCACTGAATTGCATTGGATACTTGACGCAAAACGTCTGAGGAATATGATCGATCATTACCTAAAAGACATCCGGGAAATCATAAAACTAGATTTGAAAGATGCTTTGTTTCAAGCGATTAGTGATTCAAATAACAAACAATAAAACATGAAGCACCATTGGTAATGACATTTGTTATTATGAAACATATAAAGAAATACAGCAAACGGCATCTTGACGATTCTTTTTTCGAATTGTTTAAACCAGAGGGAAAATTCCATGAAATTACAACAATTGTCAAAGAAGACCCTTACCTCAATTTTGAAATGCGCGGCAATTCTGTTGAAATCTACTATAGGGGAGGAAAGCTACTATCCATCAGTAATTTGGAAGAAATATGTGGCTTAGACCCTAAGTATTCCCCTCTTCCCATCCCACAGCCCGAATTACGCAATGTCCAGGACTACATTAACAATGCAAAACACATAATTGACAAATATGAGAGCACAGTTAAAAATCATCTTGGTGAGAAAGAAATACAACAAAGGGTTGTATATGAGAACAATCTTTCAGTAAATGCACAAGACACCGATTATTTCATTGTTGATACAGAATGGGCAAACCCCAGAGGGAGAGCAGACATTATGGCCTTTAGATGGTTGAGACCATCACCTCTGCGTAGAACAAATGAGGTTCAATTAACCATGATTGAAGTAAAACAAGGCACAAAATCATTTAAAGGGAATGCCGGTCTGCAAAAACACATCACCGATTTTGAACTACTATCTAAAGATTCAAAAGAAATGCAAGAAGTCGCAGAAGACATGCTCGAAATTCTAATTCAAAAGAATGAACTTGGTTTTATAAAGGGATTAGACAAGTATTTAAAAGACAAAAAGAAGCCTTCCATTAACCCTATTGTTGATTTTGTATTTCTTTTGGCTAATTATCATCCTTACAGCAAAATACTTGCACAAACAGCGATGACTCTTCCCCCAAGCAGCAAGTTTTACATTTCTTCTTTCACGGGATATGGTTTGTATCACGATTTTGTCAAAACAAAAGCCGAAATGGTTTCCATGTTCCCTGAACTCTTTAGGTAGTTCTAATATCTAAATACCAAAGAGATAAATCATGGAGAAATACCTTTTTCTTGACTTTGATGGTGTGTTGAACACGACAGGTTATGTCAAACGATTGAGAAAGGAAGGCATCGACCCTTTCGATGAGTTTGGCGCCATGTTCGACCCTGACACCATCAGAAACCTGAAAAGCATAGTTGAACAAACAGGCTGTAAGATTGTACTTTCTTCCACATGGAGAAACGAGGGGCTTATGCGGATGCGAGCATTGTGGAAAGACCGTAATCTACCTGATGAAATCTACTCAATGACGCCCATCCTGCTTAGCACAACCTACAATGATGCCAGGAATGGTGATTTGTTCACCATTCCGGAGCGCAATGCAAAGGCTCTTGAAATCCAAGCATGGCTCCATAGATATGCTTCGGAGCCATATCAATACGTTATTATTGACGACGAAAATGTTTTCTTTCCAATGCAACAAGAGCACTTGGTGCAGACCGATGAAATTGATGGCTTGACCGTCAAAAAAGCTCAATTAGCGATTGAGGTTTTAAATAATAAGAAACAAGCATTTTGAAGATGTTTTTCTTTTCGGTCTTCTTGCGCTGTTTCCGATATTTTCTTATCTTTGAACGCTGAAAAATAGAGTTGGAATTCCCTCAACTCTAAACTCTAAACTCTAAACTTTCAACTGATTATGTTTTTAGTCTTCGATACAGAGACCACTGGTCTTCCCAAAATTGAAAACGCCCCGCTGACCGACTTCGACAACTGGCCGCGTATGGTGCAACTGGCTTGGCAGATCCATGATGAAAAGGGTCGCTTCGTGGAGAACCACAACTATCTTGTGCAACCCGACGGCTTTGTCATTCCCATCGATGCAAAAATGGTGCACGGCATCTCCACCGAGCATGCCATGAAATACGGCAAACCACTTAACGAGGTACTCGACCTATTTATGATCTCCGCCGCCAAAGCCAAATACCTGGTGGGACACAATATCAACTTCGACCTCAATGTGTTGGGCTGTGAGTTTCTGCGCTGCGGTCGCGAGAATCCCTTGCGCCGCTGGCAAATCATCGACACCTGCACGGAGAAGACGGCTGAGTTCTGCCAGTTCCCCGGCGGCAAAGGAGGCAAGTTCAAGCTGCCGCGTCTGGGAGAGTTCCATCACCTGCTCTTTGGCGAGGACTTCGACTCGGCCCATAACGCCTCTGCCGACGTGGAGGCCACAGCCCGTGTCTTCCTCGAATTGATCCGTCGCGGCGTGTTGGATGAGACCGACCTGCACGTCGATGCCCAGTTCATCGATGACTTCAAGGCCGCCAATCCCGATGTGATTCAGCCTGCGGGCATCAAGGTGGAGGCAAACTTTGACGAGGAGGAAAATGTGGAGGAAGAACCCGAAACGGGCAACTATATTCCCCAACACTTCGCTCACCTACATGTCCACTCGCATTATTCCATGCTCGACGGCATGTCGAAGGTGCCCGATTTGGTGAGCAAATGCAAGAAAAACGGCATGTATAGTCTCGCCCTCACCGACCATGGCAACATGTTCGGTATTAAGGACTTCGCCGACACCGTGAACAAGGAGAACGGCAAGGTGAAGGATGCCATCAAGGAACAACAGAACATTATCGGGAATCCTGAGTCTACCGATGAAGAAAAGATTGCTGCCCAAGAGCAAATCGAAAAGTTGAATAAGCAGTTCTTCAAACCAATTTTCGGCATTGAGACCTACTGCGCCCCCATCAGTATCGACAAGCGCGACGGTCGTCAGGACCGTGGCTGGCACCTTATCTTATTGGCCAAGAACAAGACGGGCTACCACAGCCTCTGTAAACTGAGTTCCATCGCCTACACGGAGGGCTTTTACTATAATCCCCGTATCGACCACAGCCTACTCGAAAAATACCACGAAGGTCTGATATGCAGCTCGGCCTGCTTGGCGGGCGAGGTGCCGCAAAAGATCATGAATGGCGACATGAAGGGTGCGGAGGAGTCGATCCAATGGTTTAAGAACTTATTCGGTGATGACTATTACCTTGAAGTCCAGCGACATAAGACCGACAAACCCGGTGGCGACACCGAGGTGTACGAACGCCAGAAAGAGGTGAACAAGATCATCTTCGACTTGGCGAAGAAATATGATGTGAAGGTCATCGCCACCAACGACGTCCACTTTGTGGAAGAGGAACACGGCGAGGCCCACGACCGTCTCATCTGCCTCAGCACGGGCAAAGACCTCGATGATCCCACCCGTATGCACTACACCAAGCAGGAATGGCTGAAGACACCCGAAGAGATGGGCCGCATCTTCTCCGACCATCCCGAGGTGTTGGAGAACACGCAAGAGATTGTCGACAAGGTGGAGACCTATAGCATCGACTCCGACCCCATCATGCCTAAGTTCCCCATCCCAGAGGACTTTGGTACGGAGGAAGAATATCGGCAAAAATACACCGAGGAAGACTTGTTCAATGAGTTCACCCGCGACGAGCATGGCAATGTTGTGATGTCGAAGGAGGAGGCCGAGAAGAAGGTCAAGAAACTGGGCGGTTACGACCGTCTGTACCGTATCAAACTCGAGGCGGACTACCTCGCCAAATTGACATGGGAAGGTGCAAAAGAGCGTTATGGTGAGAACCTTACTGAGGATCAAATTGAGCGCATCAAGTTTGAGCTGCACGTGATGAAGACCATGGGTTTCCCTGGTTACTTCCTCATCGTGAGCGACTACATTCGTGCAGCGCGTGAGGAGTTGGGCGTTTCTGTAGGCCCAGGCCGTGGCTCTGCGGCTGGTTCTGTTGTGGCTTACTGTTTGAAAATTACCGACTTAGACCCGCTGAAATACGACTTGCTGTTTGAGCGTTTTCTTAATCCTGACCGTATCTCCCTGCCCGATATCGATGTGGACTTTGACGATGACGGTCGTGGTCGTGTATTGGATTGGATTACAAAGAAATACGGTAAAGAGAAGGTGGCACACATCATCACCTACGGCACGATGGCAGCCAAATCAGCCATTGCCGATGTGGGGCGTGTGCAAAAAGTGCCACTGCCCGAGGTCAACAAAATCAAGAGCTTTATCCCTGACCGTAACTTTGACGAGGCGGCGGTGAAAGCCGTGGAAGGTGAGGTGCCTAAGAAGATGCCTAAGGTCAACCTGAAGAACTGCTATAAATATGTGCCCGAGCTGAAACAGCTGGTTGTAGGCGATGACAAGAACATCTCTTCCATGCTGACCTACGCCGAGGAGTTGGAGGACACCAACCGCCAAATCGGCATCCATGCCTGCGGTGTCATTATTGGTGCTGATGACTTGACTAATGTAGCTCCGGTTTGTACCGTCAAGGATAAAGATACCAAAGAGGATGTCGTTGTGACCCAATATGATGGTCATGTCATCGAGACGGTTGGCCTCATCAAAATGGACTTCTTGGGCCTTAAGACCTTGACCTTGATCAAGGATGCCTTGAAGAACATCAAGAAGACGCATGGCATCGACATCGACATCGACCACATCCCGATTGACGATGAGGAAACCTATAAGTTATACTCGGCTGGCAACACCATTGGCACGTTCCAGTTTGAATCGCCCGGCATGCAGAAATACCTGCGCGAGCTTCAGCCTTCGGTCATCGGCGACATCATCGCTATGAACGCCTTGTATCGCCCTGGCCCGATGGACAACATTCCCGACTTCATCGCCCGTAAGCAAGGCCGACAGGAGATCAAGTACGACTTCGACTGCATGGAGAAGTATCTGAAGGACACCTATGGCATCTGCGTGTATCAAGAGCAGGTGATGTTGCTCTCGCGCGAGTTGGCCGACTTCACGAGAGGTGAGTCCGATACCTTGCGTAAAGCCATGGGTAAGAAGCAGTTGGCGAAGATGGAGGAACTCTATGGCAAGTTCATGAAACAAGGTGTGGCCAAACTGACCAAGACGGAAAACTTGCCCGAGGATGAGGTGAAAAAGCGTTTGGAGAAGATTTGGGAAGAGTGGAAGAAGTTCGCTTCCTACGCGTTCAATAAGTCGCACGCGGCTTGCTACAGCTGGGTTTCCTACCAGACGGCCTACCTCAAGGCGCACTATCCCGCTGAGTTCATGGCCGCGGTGCTCAACAACGAGTTGGGTGACATCAAGCAGGTGAACTTCATGACCGAGGAATGCAAGCGCATGAAAATCAATGTGCTTGGTCCCGATGTCAACGAGTCGGAATATGAGTTCTCGGTCAATGAGAAAGGTGAGATCCGTTATGGCATGGGTGGCATCAAGAACGTGGGTGAGGCAGCTGTGGCCGGCATCGTGGCCGAACGTGAAGCCAACGGCAAGTTCAAGGACTTCGGTGACTTCGTGATGCGTGTGGCGGACAAAGGCCTTAACGTCAGGGCCTTGGAGAGTATGGGCATGGCCGGTTGCTTCGACAGCTTCAAGGGCTTCCATCGCGCCATGTTGTTCTATATCGCGCCTAATGATTCCGTGTCGTTCTCCGAACGTGCCATGCGTATGGTGGCCTCGTACAACGAACGCAAGAACTCATCGCAGATGGACCTCTTCGGCTTTGGCGATGAGGGCGGGGCAGAGGAGACCTTCAACATGCCTTTGCCTCAGTGCGAGCCATGGTCGAAGATGAAGGAGCTGGAGATGGAGAAGGAGGCTTTGGGCTTCTATATCTCATCGCATCCTATGCAGGTCTATCATCTTCCCATCAAGTATTTCTGCAACTGCGATGTGGAAGGACTGAAAGCGGCACTGAACGATGTGGAGAAAAACCTCAAGCGTCCAGTGCGTCTTGGCGGACAGATTACGCGTGCCGAGGAGTTTACGGCGAAAAACGGCAATCCGTACGGCCGTTTCACCATCGAAGACCAGAGTGGTGCATTGCAGTTCGCCTTGTTCAAAGAGAATTATCTGAATTGTAGGAATTTGTTGACGGTCAACTCGTTTGTGATGCTTTCTGGTATCATGGACCGACCTTTCCCGAGGGCGGGACAAGACCCCAATGTCATGTTGCAGACGCTCGAAGTCCGTTTTACGGAGGCACGCTTGCTAGACTCGCTTTTGGAATCCACTTCTAAGACGGTCTACATCAAGTTAAATGTGTCGGAGATGAACAAGGAGAGTATGGAAGAGTTTATCAAAGTCTTGAAGGATAACCTTGGTAAACAGCACTATAAACTGCATCTTTTTGACCCGTTGGGCAAGAAGTCCTGCAACCTTACTCCCGTAAAAGGCGCTATCAACGCTCAAGAGGTGTTGCCGTTGTTGGAAAAGATGCCTTTTGTGGAATTTGACTTGCGATAAAAAAGAATATTTGTATCTTTGCAGACCGAAATGCGCAGCATTGACTATGTCGAATGCAGAGCATTTCAACGTAGTTAAAAAGAGTAGTAACAAATCTATAAACTAAACAGACTAAAGACTATGGCAGTAATTCAAATGACCGACGACCGTTTCGAAGAGGTCGTCCTGAAATCGGAACTCCCTGTGATGGTGGACTTTGGCGCCACTTGGTGTGGTCCTTGCAAGAAGGTGGAACCTATCGTCGAGGAACTCTCGGAAGAATATGAAGGCAAAGTGGTTGCCGTGAAGTGCGACGTCGAGGAATGCCCTGGCACCGCAGCCAAGTTCGGCATCATGAACATCCCCACCGTCCTTTTCTTCAAGGGTGGACAACCCGTCGACAAGAACGTTGGCGCCGCCCCCAAGAAGGTGTTCGTGGAGAAGTTAGAGAAGCTGTTCTAAAAAAATCAATGCTGAATGCTGAATGTGGAATGTTGAATGATCAGCATTCAGCATTCAGCATTCATAATTCAGCATTCCCATTGGACTTTTCAATCGATAGGAACCGGCTGACGCAATTCGGCAGCTTGGAGTTCTTGGCACGTCAAATCGTGGAGGGATTCATAACGGGTTTACACAAGAGTCCCTTCCACGGTTTTTCTGTTGAGTTCGCCGAACATCGCCTCTATAATACAGGCGAGCCCATCCGCCATATCGACTGGAAACTTTATGGACGCACGGAGAAACTCTTCGTGAAACGCTACGAGGAGGAGACCAACCTACGCTGCCAACTGGTCATCGACCAAAGCTCGAGCATGTGCTTTCCCGTGAGGCAGAAGGTCGACTTCGAGCATCCCAACAAACTCTTTTTCTCCATTTATGCCGCAGCCTCACTCATGGAGCTGATGCGCCGCCAACGCGATGCCGTGGGCCTCGACTTGTTTGACGAGACGATTGTGTTTCACGAACCAGCCAAGTCATCCAATGTGCATAACAAGTTGATCTATACCGAGCTGGAGAAACTGATTGACACTTACGACAAAAACAACCGCAAGACGACCTCAACACCGCAGTGCCTGCACCAGATTGCAGAGATGACGCACCGCCGCAGCCTTGTGGTCATCTTCACCGACATGCTTGACGGCCTTGATGACTACAAGCCGATGTTTGAGGCCTTGGAACACCTTAAATATAATAAGCACGAGGTCATCCTGTTCCATGTATTCGACAGCAATTTGGAGCAGAATCTGGACT
>CADBGN010000033.1 GCA_902794155.1 uncultured Bacteroidia bacterium | reverse complement strand
GCTTTGGGCAACGGCGGCAGCCGAAACATATTTCTCGCCCTGCTGCTGCATCTTGCGGATGTGGCTATAGTAGAGCGGCAACCGACTCAAGGTCGATTTTGGGATTACCAAGGAAATGTTGTGGTGCGTTGCCATTCGATACAAATTTATCTATTTGTTTGATGCCGCAAAAATAATGCATTTTCCGATACAACGTATCAAAAAAATGCACTAATTTTGAAATTATTTATATGTTATTGTATTTCAGATTAATAAAGATGAATGAAATACTTTAATGATGAAAAGCAGAAGCTGGGTTTATTTCAAAGTAGGATATAATTCCCGCTCAAAAATGCCGCGCTCCACGATTCGGTAATGCGGGTGATACGCCTCGTTGTAGCGGCGGCTGTGGTGTACGGCTTGGCTGTTTCGGGCGGCTTCGGTCAGCAAGGGAAGGTCGGTTTCAAAGCCTTCGATTTCCATCTTGTTGGCTTGAATAATGCTGACGATGGTTTCCCATTTCTCCATCCAACTGACTGCTGGCTCTTGCCACAAATTGGCACTTCTGACGAAGGCATCCAAGAGTTGCTCGGCGGTAATCAGGCTGTCGGCGACGGCGGAGAGATAAACTCGTACATAATCGCCTTGGCTCCCTGTAGACTCAAAGTAAGGCGATTGGGTTTTGCCCATTTCCGAGAGTTCGCGCACCAGATAGCGTCGTGCCGAGGCTGTGTCGCTGATGATATGGCCCGGGCCGAAATGCTCTTGGTAGAAACTCTTGTAGACGTCCTGCAAAGTGGATTCGGGGTAGGTCACCAACTGCATCTCGATGGCCGAGCGCATCGCTACCGTGTCAATGGGTTGCCCGAAGAGGCTGAACGAACAGGCCAAGGCTAAAACCAATAACAGCTTTCTCATCACGCCTTAATAATCGTTTCCGCCATCCGCTTTCCGGCATCGAAGGCCTTTTGCAGGTCTTCTCCCCAATGCTCCTCACGGTACTTGCGTTTGGCTTCCTCCGAGAATCCTCCCAACTCGAAATTGGCGTAGTTCTTCACTTGGTAGGTGTTGTTGGCAAACAGCTTTTCCGGTTGTCCGAGTGCTTTGGCGATGCAAGACTCCATGGTGCCGTAGCCGTTGCAGTTGCTGCCTCCCACGCCACCGTTTTGCGTCTCCACCAGTACAACGGGCATCCGCTTCGGGGCGGTGATGCTGTAGTCGTTGTAGGAGAGCCAAGGGAAGGCCAAACGCTCCAAGAAAGCCCGCATCTGCCCAGTAATCTCGCCGAAATAGCTGGGCGAACCTAAAACTAGGCCATCGGCTTGCGCGATTTCTTCCAAGACAGGAGTCAAGGCATCCTTGTATTTGCACACCTGCGAAGCTTTGCCCTTGATTTTGCAGGCCATGCACGACATGCAGCCTTTGTAGTCGAGGGCATAGAGGCGTATGGTCTTCACCTCGATTTCGTCGCTGACGGCACTGGCGCCTTCAGCGAATTTCTTGAGCATAGAGGCCGTGTTGAAAGTGGCACGCGGGCCTCCGTCGATGATGATGATTTTTTTCATTTAAGTAACTGTTCAAAATTAAACTGCATTATTCTTTGACTTCGGGACAAGGGACTTCGAGTATTCGTTCGACTCGCAGTCCCGCAGTCTCGGAGTCTCGCAGTCTATTATGTAAACTAAATTTGCTCATCTACTTATGATGAGGTATTTGTGAAAATGCAAAGATAGGGAATTCCGTTGAAACGCAAAAAAAGCATATTATTCCGTAAAAAACTTACGGCAATTAAGAAATTATGTCTATATTTGCACCGTATTTCAAACATTAAGTGTCATGTTAGTCAAATTTGCCGTAAAAAACTTTCGAGGATTTGCTGAAAGAATAGAATGGGACTTGTCGCATCCAAGCAATTATGAGTTCAACAAAAACGCCATAAAAGATGGCATTATCAAGAACGGTATTGTCTATGGTCCCAATGGGTCAGGAAAGTCAAACTTTGCTTTGGCTATCTTCGACATCGAGAATCACCTTTCCTCGAAATGGAAAAAGACCGATTATTATTCCAACTTCGTCTATGCGGGCAATCCCAAAGCTCCGGTGGAATTTGAATATGTCTTCAAGTTTGGCGATGACCTTCTGGAATACCAGTATTCAAAGAACTCGGTTGGACTGCTTGTTGCGGAATCGTTAGTGGTCAATCACAAATTGGTATTCAAGAAAGATACCGATTTTTTCGAGATTGATGACGGACAATTCAAGATTGACAGCACGGTCAAAGAGAATTTCAAGCAGAATGTGAACAGCGTTTCTGTCATCAACTTCATCACGGCTTCCTATCCTTTGCCGCAAGAGCATTATATTGTCAAGTTGATGCTATTTGTCAATTCTATGCTGTGGTTCAAGAATTTGGACAGCCGTGAGTTTATCGGCCTTGAAACTTCCAGCTTTGGTTTGGAGGAATTTATTATTCAAAACAACTACGTTGAGGACTTCTCCCAGTTCTTGGCGAAGGTGAGCGAACAAGAATTCAAGTTTGCCGCTCCAAAAGAAGGCGACAAGATTTTGTTTTGTGAAATTGGAGGCAACACAACTCCTTTCTTGCCCATTGCCTCAACGGGAACACAAGCTTTGGAATTGCTCTATGTGTGGATCAAGCGGATGTCGGTTGCCTCGTTTGTCTTTATCGACGAATTTGATGCTTTCTATCATTTCAAGTTGTCCTTTGAAGTGTGCAAGCTCCTATTTAACATGGATTGTCAGGTCTTCACTTCTTCCCACAACACCTATTTGATGACAAATGACCTCTTGCGTCCCGATTGCAACTTCATTCTGCAAAACAACAAAATCAAGCCGCTTCAGGCTTGCACCGAGAAAGAGTTGAGGTTTGGGCATAACATCGAGAAAATCTATAGAGCCAATGCATTTCATGTCGAATAACGAGTTACATCTTTTCGTGTTTGAGGGTGTTCGGGCTGAATCCAAATATGTGGACAAGCTGGAACAGCATTTCCTTGGCAAAAGGATTTCGGTGAAATGTGTCTATGATGCCGAGATTTACCAGTTGTACAAGCAATTGAAAGCCGAGGAATTTGCTTTCGATATGGTGAATCTTCTCAAAGAGCGCAGCAAGGAAAACGCGGAACTCTTGCGCGACTACACCCGCGACAGTTTTGCATACATCTACTTGTTCTTTGACTATGATGCACACTCAACCTTGGCCGACGATGACAAACTCATGGAGATGCTTAAATTCTTCAATAACGAAACTGAAAACGGACTGCTCTATGTCAGTTATCCTATGTTGGAGGCCATTCGCCATTACAAGGACATGGAGAGTTTCAAGAATCTTACCGTCAAATGCAAACGCTCCAATTGTCCGTACAAGGACGATTGTATGGATGTGGAAGCCTGTATGAATGAACCTCATTACAAGACTGTTTCTGCAGCAGACTGTCTCCCGCAACTGGTCAATCTTAACAAATACACGAAGGAAGTCTGGCAAGAACTCATTCGTGCGCATCTGTCCAAAATGAATTATCTGGTGAATGATGTTTTCGACCAGCCTACCAAGTTGGAGACACAAAACACCATTTTCTCGAAACAATTGGAGAAACACATCAACCACAAATGTCCAAAAGTGGCAGTGTTAAGTGCGTTTCCAGTTTATGTGTTGGATTATTTTGGGGTTGAGGGGGTTAAGAGAAAGTTGGATGAGAGTTATAGTATTTGAAAACAAAAACAGTAAAACAATACAAATATGAGTACAAGTAAAAATACAACCAAATGGTTACTATGGATATTGGTGGGTGTTTTGGTTTTGACCTATCTAATATCTCTAAATATGGAGAACAATTTTGTCCTAGCTAACTCAAGATGGTTATCAAATACTTTTTTGTTTGCAATAGCTAGTGGAGCATTTGCTAGTCTTGTGATTGTCTTAACATGTGAACTTATTCGGTATCGCCAATTGAAAACAATGGCTGAAAACACATTATTTGCATATTTTGCCAATCTATATGGGCAATTCCTAATCATCAGAAGTAATTGTTTGAGAGCGATTCAAAGTCATGATGTGGTAGCAGACAATCTGATTCAATCATCTAGCGACTATGCAATTATGTTAACCGACCAAATAAACGCAATAGACTATGAACCGTTTAGGAACAATAAGGTAAAAGATATTTTTACCCAGTTTAAAGTTGAGAAGTATTTAGCAACAAAAAACATACTCACAAATTTTCTATTTTTTAGGGTCGCATTTCATGAAGACAAAAAAAACATGATAATTCAAGGAAAATACAATTCTGTTACTTCAGATTGTCCAAATGTAAATAACGTATTGAACAAAATAATTGGGCAGACAACAACCATTCTTACTTATTTAGACCAAATCATTGCACAGATAGATAACGAATTTGGTAATAGATATCATTGGCAGGATGTTAAAAAGACATTAAATGATTACCAAACGCACTATATTGGACAGGAGTTAAAAGATTACTTGAAAGAAGATGTGATTGTTTTTTGATAATGATTGACAATAGCTAAATAGTGTAAATGATAAAGAAATCAATGGCAACATCAGTATTACATATCACAACCGAAGTGGATTGTAAAGTGTTCCTCTTCGAAGAGGAAAAAGGCATTGCCATACCTGGCAAATACTTTAACCTGGAAGTTCGTAAAGGAGAACAGAATTTATTGTTTGTCAGCACAGAGGATGAGAACAAACTTTACTTTTTATTATACCAAGTAAATGAATGTGATAGAGACTATATACTCAACATAAAAGAAAATGATTTTGAGTTGTTATCGACGGAAATAGTTGATTTATTAAGGTTGGCCAAAACTGGTAAATCATCATCACAAACCCAATTAGCATATAGATATTATGATGGGAACGGCATTAAGAAAGATTTAAAAAAAGCAGTGTATTGGTTTATAAAAGCCGCAGAGCAAGGCGATGATGCTGCACAAGTACGATTAGGAACTTGTTATGTGGAAGGTATAGGAGTGGAAAGGAATTATGAGCAAGGTCTTTATTGGATAAAAAAAGCAGTGGACCAGGATAATGCTCACGCTAAATATGCTTTAGGTTTTTGTTATTCTATAGGCTCGGGAGTGGAAAAAGACTGTATATTAGCAGTTAAATGGTATAAAAAAGCCGCAGAGCAAGGGTTCGCTCTTGCCCAGATTAACCTTGCATGGTGTTATATACAAGGGTATGGCGTGGATAAAGATTATAATGAAGCACTAAAATGGTTGAAAAAGAATCATAGACGCAAAGACATTCAGGCCATCTTGTCACTAGCCTCATCCTATGAGGATGGCAAAAGCAAAAACTACAATTTAGAAGATGCCATAAACCTGTATTACATCGCCGCACAACTTGGAGATGCCAGTGCGATTGAAAAAACGAAAAGAATACAAGAAAAGGTACAGGAGAGTAAAACTATATCAACTAAAGTATCTAAGGATGATTATGTTGATGGATTTTATGACGAACAGAATGTTTATTATGGTACTAATGGTGTGAGTTTGATACACTGTTCTAATTTGATGATTAAAGAATACCAAATAAAAAATGGATGTCAAGTCATCAAAGACAATGCATTTAATATTAGTGCTGGTATTGAACGTTGTTCCATATCAGAAGCAGTTTTGCCCAATAGCATTACTCACATTGGGGACCAAACTTTCTTTGGGTGTCGTGAATTAAATAGGGTTATTCTTCAGGAAGGTTTAGTTTATATTGGTGAAAGCGCATTTGAACATTGTTTTAACCTTTCCTCAATATCTTTTCCATCAAGTCTTGTTCATATAGGAAGTAGAGCGTTTTTTGCTTGCCGTAACCTTACGGAAATTAAATTGCCACCTGGATTAAAAGAGATTCGCAAACAGATGTTTGGGGCTTGCTCGAATTTGTCAAAGATCTATTTTCAAGGAACAATAACAAATATTGGAGAAGGTGCGTTTTCCATGTGTAAAAGTCTAACAGACATAATAATCCCTTCAGGTGTTCATTGTATTGGTAATGAAGCTTTTTCAATGTGTGATAATCTTTTCTCCATATCTTTGCCAGAAACAATAACACACATTGGAGATGACGTTTTTAGATGGTGCGATAGACTTAAAGAGATTCGTATTCCTGTGGGATCCAGAAGCAAGTTTGAGTCATTATTACCATTTAAGTTACATAGATTGCTTGTAGAGACCAATAATCATTATGTAATACAGCATGATTCACATGAGAGATTGTTAATCAAACCATACTATCTATTCTTCGACACAGAAACAACAGGCGTTCCTAAAGATTACAAAGCCCCAGCAAGTAATACCAATAATTGGCCAAGGTTGGTGCAATTGGGTTGGATATTGACTGATGAAACTGGCAACGAAATCTCTTCTGGGAATGAAATCATCAAACCCAAAGGCTTTGTTATTCCAGCAGATGCTTCTCGAGTCCACGGCATAACCACTGAAGTTGCTTTGCGCGAGGGCAAACCGCTTGAGCAGGTGCTTCAATCATTTCTGAAAGATACGGAAGGAATCAAGTGTTTTGTCGGCCATAATGTTTCATTTGACCAAAGGGTGGTCGGGGCAGAGTTGTATAGATTGGGAATTACTGATACTGTAAGCACTGCGAGAAGTTTTGATACCATGGTAGCGGCTACAGACTATTGTAAAATACCTGGCGCTTATGGGTATAAATGGCCAAAATTGATAGAGCTGCACAGGAAATTATTTGGCTGTGATTTTGAAGATGCGCACGATGCCATGGCGGATATTACAGCAACCAAGAAATGCTTCTTTGAAATGAAACGGAGGGGATTGATATAAACAAAGTCACTTTGTTGTGCTGCTGCGAAGTATCTTCGCCATGTGACCGAGATTGTCTGATAGGTTGCTTACGTTGAGTATTTCAAACATCATCCTCAATCACTTTAATAACCCTCGCTGGCACACCGCCCACTAAAGTGTTATCAGGAACATCTTTGTTGATCACAGCTCCGGCCGCCACGACCACGTTGTTGCCGATGGTCACGCCGGGTAGGATGGTGACGTTGCCGCCAATCCACACGTCGTTGCCGATGCGCACGGGCTTGGCCAAGGCGTGATACTCCCTGCGACCTTTGGGCGATAGGGGATGTCCGACGGTGGTAATCAGCGTGTTCGGCCCAATCATCACATGGTTGCCGATATAGACCTCGCGGATGTCGAGGATGGTGAGGTTGTGGTTGCCGGTGAAGTCGTCGCCGATGAAGATGTTCTTGCCACGGTCGCAGTTGAAGGTCTTGGCAATCCACACACGCTCGCCCACAGCGCCAAGCATCTGCTGCAGGTGACGGTACTGGGCCAAATAGTCGCGCCCGTCGATGGCGTTGAAGATCTCGCACTGCCGAATGGCCTCGGTCTTGAGGGCGATCAGTTCCTCGTCGGCATACGAATACTCTATTCCTGCGTTACATTTTTCCAGATTCGTCATAGCATTATTTTTGAGTCAGCGATTTGTACGCTTCATACCAGTCACTTTCAGTGTAGCTGTCGTCATATACCGTATTAACGGGGCCAAGCGTTCCATACATGGTGTCTTCGAAACGAAACAACAGTTTCCCGCTTCGGATCAGACATTCGTTGTCGTAGTCATCGGGGAACGACCCCAAACGATTGAAGACTTCTCCGGTGATTTCATAGAGTTCACGCGTCTGTCCTTCTCGGTTGGTGCAAACGATACGGCCCAGATACTTGTTGTGTTTTTGGTCAAAACAGGCTTTCCAGCAGTTCCCTTCTTTCAGTTTTTTCATATCGTATTTCAAATGCCAACGATTTAAGGAAGGCATTGTTTGTGTATTAATGTCTTTCGTAAAATGTTACATGTACCATGTCGCCAAAACTCTTGCCCATCTGTTTGCGGATGTCCTTCCTCACACCGATGATGAAGCAAGGCGTTCCCATCTTGACAATCTGCCCGTCGTAAGGCACGCCGTCGAAGGTGGCATGAACCGCTAGCCGACCTTTGCCAAAGATCGCCTTGATGTCGAAAAGCACCTCCACGTATGCGGCATCCATTCCCTCGTTTTGAAGGATGACGGCATCGAATTCGTATGGCGTTGCTGTGCCCATGTTATTTCTTGAGGTTTTTCTGATGTGTCTTCAACAGCTTCACCGCCTGCCCGTACGGACTTGAGGTGACGCTCACGAAGTAGGCCGCCATGTCGGTGGTGTAGGTGTTTTTGTAGTGGCCTTTGGTGCAGAGTTCCTCCTCGGTAAAGCTCTCGGCGAGGCGGAGCATCTCCTCATGGGTCTCTTGTAGCAGCCGCTTAGCCTCCTCCAAAGGCGTGTTTTGGTGCTTCTCTACCAGCATCTTGTCCATCTCGTGGTAGTTCTTACGGTACTCGTCCGGCAGGTAGTCACGAGGGTGACCTTCGCGGATGTTGTTCACAAACTCGCGCATCAGCACCTGCCACTCGTGAAGGTGTATCAGCAGGTCGCGGAGGCAACGGTCGTACTGCCAGCGCACACCGCATTTCTTCGGGTCGGCGGCGAAGTCGAAGGGGGCCGATACGGCTTCCTCGCTCATCTTGGCTATCTGTTCGTTGAGTTTTGCATAGCCGTCGGCCATGGCGGTGAGCAGTTCTTGTTTATTAGATGGATTGGGCATAGCTTTATGTTCATCGTTCGATTTTGCAAAGATAGGAAAAACTAAAGATTTTGAGATTATTTCTTCGTCGAAATAATCTATTATCCAAAATCTCATCATCATAGTAAACACATTCGTAACGACTTCTATCATAGCACCATGTGGCATTTAAAGAAGTTTTTGTCATACATATGTTTCATTTCAACTAATTTTTGTATTTTTATCGATTCAAAAAACGAACAGTTAAATTTTGTTATATGTCTAATAACCAATCAATTATTAAAAACAAGGAGTATTTTCCGAGCATGCTTCCCGCAGAGGAACTTGCACAATTGAGGTTTATCTCAACATTTCCCGAATTCGTTACATGGATTGAGCAAAAATGGGCAGAACTGCCTTGCTTATCCGATACGGTGAACACATTAAATTATAAACAAACTTGTGACATTATAGCACGTAAACGTGCTTTGCTGAACGAGTTAGGCCTGCAAAAAGGTGATAAAGTGGCCATCCTCGACAACATTACCGTCGAAGCCGTAGAGATGTTTCTCGCCGTCACTTCGGCCGGTTATGTGGCCATCAACCTGCCTTCGCAGCTTCCTCCTCAAGCCATCGTGGGTTGCTGCATGAAGTTTGGCGTAAAAGTGTTGGCTTACGGCAAGGACTTCGCCGAGGCCGTTAACGGTGTGCCATGCAAGGCTATCGCCATTACCGATTGCGCCGACCATACCGCCCCTGTGGCTACGGTTGACAAGGACGACCCTGCTGCCATCTTCTTCACGGGTGGCACTACGGGTGCGCCTAAGGGTGCCGTGCTGCCTCATCGCGCCTTGATGCGTGGTGCCTTGAATGGCGTCTACGCTCCGGGTAGCCAACTTGGTCATCACCGTTATGCCTGTGTTTTGCCCTTGAGCCATGTGTTTGGCCTCGTTCGCAGCACCTTGTCTGTCCTGATGGAAGGTGGTGCCTGGTTCTCTGCAGGCAACACCAAAGAGACGGTCACGAAATTCCCCGTCATTCGTCCTACCTGCCTCGTTGCCGTCCCTGGCATCTGCGAGATTCTGTTGGGTCTGGTCAAGATGTATGGAAAACCTTTCCTGGGTGGACAACTGGGATTCATCATCTCGGGTGCCGCCAATGTGCCCCCGAAACTCATTGGTGAGTTCGACGAGTTGGGCATCCATCTCTTTGCAGGCTATGGCATGACTGAGGGCGCCAACCTCACCACTGGCAATATTGACGTGAAGTCGCGTCCCACTTCAGTCGGCAAGCTCTATCCCGAGCAAGAGGCGAAAGTGGTCGATGGTGAGTTGTGGTTCCGTGGCGACAACGTATTCCTCGGTTACTATGGCGATCCGGAAAAGACGGCCGAGACTCTTACCGAGGACGGCTGGATCAAGACTGGCGACCTCGTGCGTTTCGATAAAGAAGGCTACATGTACATCGTTGGCCGTATCAAGAACCTCATCATCCTCTCCAACGGCGAGAACGTCAGCCCCGAGAGCATCGAAGAGCCTTTCTACAAGGACCCGAAGCTCCGCGACTGCCTCGTCAAGGAAGACGAATTGGACGGCCGTCAGGTGATTGCCATCGAGATCTTGCCCCGTATGGAGGAGTTTGGCAACGGTCCATGGGAAGAAGTGGAAGCCTATTTCAAGGATTTGGTCGGCAAAGTGAATGCTGAGTTACCTTCAACCCATCGTGTTAGTAAAGTCACAGTGCGTAAGGAGGACTTCAAGCGTACTGGCGCCATGAAAGTCTCAAGAAACCAATAAGCCATGGAAAGAGAACAAATTTTCAACGAGCTGAAGGAAATCCTGAAACTCATCAAGCCATCCGCTGATTTCAGCACGATCAATGAAGACTCACAGCTTGTCCGCGATGTGGGCTTGGATTCATTGACCATCTTGCTGCTGAGCCTCGCTATCGAGAACAAGTTCGCTTTCAAGTTCGAAGGCAATCCAAAGTTCACCACGGTGGGGGAGGTCATTGACTTTATCAGCGCGAATTCAACCCTTTAAGCCTATGAGCATCCGAATCGAAAAGGTGGAAAGTCACAAGCAGTTGAAGAAGTTTGTGACTTTTCCACTCCATTTATATAAAGACTGCCCGAATTGGGTACCTGCCTTGGAAGGCGACGAATACGACACCTTCAACCCCGAGAAAAACGGCGCCTACGACTTTTGCGAGGCTGACTGCTTCTTGGCCTACCGTGGCGACGAAATCGTGGGACGCGTGGCCGCCATCGTCAACCACAAGGCCGACGATACAGAGAATATCGTCCGTTTCGGCTGGCTCGACTTCATCAAAGACGAGGAAGTGTTGCGCGCCTTGATCGATACCGTTGCCGACTGGGGTCAACAACGCGGACGCACCGAGATGCGTGGTCCCTGGGGATTCACCGACATGGACAAGGAAGGTCTTCTGGTGGAAGGCTATGAACACCTCAGCCCGTTTACCTGTCTTTATAACTATCCGTATTACGGCGAGATGCTGGAACGCCTCGGCTTTACGAAAGACGTCGATTGGACCCAACGGACGCTTGAGGTAAGCAAGGAGCTGCCTTCGATGTTCCAGTTCGCCAACCTGATAGAGGAGCGATTCAAGGTGCATGTGGTACAGCCGCACAGCATGAAAGAGATGGGAAACCGTTATGGAAGGGAGATCTTCCACATGTATAACGAGGCCTTCGCGCCTCTGAATGGTTTCTCGCCTTTGACTGACAAGCAGATTGACGCCTACCTGAAGACTTACGTTCCCATCCTCGACAAAGACTTTGTCGCCTTGGCCGTCGATGCCAACGACAAGCCTATAGGTTTCATCTTCTGCGTGCCTTCGCTATCCAAAGCGGTGAAGAAATCCAATGGACGTCTGTTCCCGTTTGGCTTCATTAATATCTTGAAGGCCTTGAAGAAGAACGACACCCTTGAGGCATTGATCATGGGTGTGATGCCCGAGTATCAGCAATGTGGCATCCCAGTGCTGTTGTTCAAGTACCTACACGAGAACTGCATCAAACGAGGCATCGACACCATCATCATGAATCCTCAGTTGGAGGAGAACTACAAGGTGCAGTCGCTCTTCGGTGACTACAAGACGACGCCTTTCATGCGGAGGCGCGCATACAAGAGGGCTGTTAAGCCGTAATAACTGCTCTATATTCTAGAAAAAGAGAGTCGTTGCTCGAAGGGGGCAACGACTCTCTTTTTTTTAAAGAGGTTGTTGATTACCTAACCGTAACCCTCATGGTCTCGATGCCCTTCATAGTCTCCACCTTAATCAAATATACACCGGCACTTTGATGGCTAAAATCATATTCGAAGGTGTCGCCATAGGCGGAGCCTTCAAACACTCTTTCTCCAAGCATATTAAAAATGTTGATGTTTTTCATGTTTTCTGCTTCGACTTTTATCATACCATCCGTGGGATTAGGATATACTGCGGTAACAATACTGCCTGTTTCCGAAACCGCGGTGCAATCTTCGATAAACTCGTTGAAGCCATTCAGTCCGTAAGGCTCGTACCAACTGGAGTTCCGATAGGCATCGATGCATCCGCAAGGAACGACGAGGATAGGATAGCCAAAGTTTTCGAACACCAAACCGCCAAAATCGTCACCAAGAGCAGGAGGCGTGGTGGCCAAAGTGACCGCTCCCGTAAAACCGGAGCAATTTCTAAAGGCCTGGTCGCCAATAAAAGTGACGGATTCACCTATGGTCAGGGTGCCGCCAAAGCCTTCGCAATAGAAAAACGCACCTGCGTCAATCGTATCCACAGAATTCGGGATGGTTAAATCGCCAGTCAGGTCGTAGCAAAAAGCGAAGGCGTTCTCTCCAATGTAAGTCACCGAATTCGAGATTTCAATGGAGGTTAAGCCAGCAATGCCTCTGAAGGCACAATAGCCAATCGATGTGACTGTGTTGGGTATCGTGCTGTTTTTGCATCCTGTAATAAGCTCGTTTGTGCTCGTCTCGATGATGGCGTTGCAGTTGTTTCTTGAGTCATAGACGTTGTTTTCAGAGTCGACGAAGATGCCGCTAAAGGCGCAATAGCCGAAGGAGTTGCCGCCAATCGACTGAACGCCGCTTGGAATGTAGAGCGTGCCCGTCATGCCGTCGCACGAATTGAAGGCATAGTCGCCGATTTCTGTGACAGAGCTACCTATAATCAGGTCTCCATCAAAACCAGGGCATATCTGAAATGCACCATACCCAACAGTAGTCACAGAGTTGGGAATCACCAAGTCGCCGGTAAAGCCTTGGCAATAGGCAAAGGCACTCGCTTCGATGGTGGTTACCGTATTGGGAATGGACAGGTTCGTCAAATAGAAGCAATACAAAAAAGCGCTTTCGCCAATGGCGGTCACGGTATAATTATGTCCTTCATAACTCACCGATTCCGGGATGATCAAATCGCCAGTGGCTTCGTAGCCATTGACATGGCCTATGACCGTCACGGAAGCTTGGTCGTCATTGACACGATAGATCAAATCGCCGACTGTGAATTCCGAAGGAGTTGAGCTGTAGGTCATAAACAGGCAAGTCGGGTCATAGCTGTTGTTTGCATCATGGAGCGCGCCCAATTGGGTATAGGTTCCGGTATTGGGGTCAATCTGATACAAATTGCCCATAAAAACGCCAAACAATTCGCCTGTCAGCATGTCAAAAGACATTTTTAAAGGCAAATCAATCGAGTTGATTACGGTCAATTGTGCATTGGAAAGATTCAACGTTCCAAACTCGCCCCATGAACTTATCATATAAGCGTTACCATTCATGTCGATAGCCAAATTGAAGCCGTCGTGCTCTATCGCGCCATGGTCTTGGATGTTGCTGGGGTCGGCTGGATCGAAGCTTTTCAGATGCTCTTCCGTAATGATATAAATCAATCCGTCGGCAGGATTGTATACCATGTCATTGAAATAAGGAACGTCTTCAACCATCAATTCAGGGTCTTCAATACGGTTGCTGGTCGCATTAAATCTTGACCTGTAAAGGCAATAGCCGTAGACGTTATTCACACTCCAAACATAACCGTCGGCAAAGGTGGCTGTCGATACTGCTGGGATCTCGTCCGATGCGATGGACACCGACCCTAAATCCTGCATGGAGAAGGAGATATACTTGTATTCTGCCGGACTGGGAGGCAAGATGTATCCAAACCAGTTGGCGGTTGATGCGGGGCCTTGCGCCTTGGCGAAGCCGGCGAATACGAAGAGTAACACAGCCAGTTGTAAAAACTTTTTCATGATTGTTAAGTTTAGTTGACGTTGTATTTCAATTTAGGCGACAAAAATACGAAAATGCTACAATCATTTTGTAAACTCCACAATAGCACTCGCCTCCTTACCGATGGCAAGCTCGATGATGAAGCCGTTTTCTATCTCGAAAAGGGTAGGAGTGAGGCTGTCGCCCATTTTGGCGGCCACACGGTATTCCACGCGAAGGCCTTTCACGACAAAGTCCTCGGGCAGCAGCTCCATCGCCATGCGGATGTAGTTGGCGTTGTTGACGTGGCGGTTGTAGTCGATGTCGGCACGCATCACTTGGATGGCCGCGAAGGCCTTGCCTCCTTCTTTTGGCAGGATGATGCGGCGGTCTTTGTAGTTCATCTCTAATTGGGGCTCGATGAGCAACGAGTTGGCCACGGCATCGTCCACGCGCTTCAATTTGCCGTTGGCTTTATCCACAAAGGCACCCATGCTCCAAGTGCGGTAGCAGGGTTTGCCTTCTGCATCATAGATAAAGGTGTTGCGGAAGCCGAACATGGGCTTCATGCCATAGACCGAGGTGGTCACGGTCAGTTCTTCCTTAAAAACAGGAACTCTGATAATCTCCACTTGCCTTGAGGCCAGCAGTTGTGCCATGTTCTCGCTGGCAAAATATTCCTTTACCTGTGGCTCGCTGTCGATCCACATCTCTGAGCAGTCCTGCATCATCTGTAAGGCGGAAAACAGCTTGAGTTTGCCCTCGCTGTCGCAGGTGCTGGTGGTAACTTTATATCTTAAGCTAAACATATCAAAACGGATTACAAAACAAATCTACAAATAGTAGTATTTTCCCAAAATCGCAGCGAACCATTTTGCTGGCAGGATTTGTTTTAGGAACACTGAGAGTTGTTGTTCGAAAGAGGATACTACATAACCATACCGTGGATGCTTCATTCGGATGACTTTGCTGATTTTATGGGCAATAACCTGAGGTTTCAGCCCACCTGTCTCGTCATGTTCCACCTTGTCAATGGCTTTTTGATAGGCAGGATAAGCCAGAAGTGCCTCTTCTTTAGTTGCTTTCTTTCGACTGCCTGTGAAACCTGTCGAGAAGTCGCCAGGACGGATCACTGTCACGGTGATGCCAAACGGCTTGGTTTCCAAACGCAGGGCCTCGCAATAGCCTTCAATGGCGAACTTGCTGGCCGAATAGAAGCCTTGAAACGGCAGTCCCATCAAGCCACCGATGGAGCTGAGAGCGATGATTTTGCCCGAGCCTTGTTTCCTCATGTGAGGTAGCACGGCATCAACGCAATGCACCAAACCCATGAAGTTGGCATCCATCTGCTCCCTGATTTCTTCCTCTGTGGCAAACTCTAACGGTCCGCCGATGCCCATGCCGGCATTGTTGACCAACACATCGATACGGCCTTCCGCCTCGATGATTTCTCCCACGGCTTGTTGCACAGCCTTGGCGTCGCGGACATCCAAGCGAAGGTATTTCACTTTTGGCAAGGGTGTGACCTCACGGCGCACTGTTCCGTATACGACATGACCTTCTTGTGAAAGTATGCGGGCTGTCTCCAAACCAAAACCTGAGGATATTCCTGTGATGAATATGACCATTATTCAATGATTTGAGCTTCCTTAAACGCTTTGGTGATTTTGTCCAATGCCTCATCTACTTGCTCGAAAGTATGCGTGGCCATCAAGGCAAAACGGATTAAGGTATCATTTTCGGGTACGGCAGGAGCAATGACGGGAGTGACAAAAACACCATCATCCAACAACCTGTTGCAGAGCCAGAATGCCTTCTCTGAACTTCTTACAAACAATGGAATGATGGGTGTCTCGCTTTTGCCAGTATCGAAGCCACGCTCTTTGAACTGCTTTCGGGCGTAGTTGCTCAAATCCCATAGGTGCTGTATGCGCTCCGGCTCTTCCAACATGATGTCGATGGCCTTGCTGACCGATGCCACATTGGCGGGCGGCATGCTGGCGCTGAAAATCAGCGAGCGGGCATTGTGTTTCAGGTAATTAATGGTTTCGAAATCGGAAGCGATGAAACCACCCAACGACCCAAACGATTTGGAGAATGTCCCCATGATTAGATCCACCTTGTCGGTTAGGCCGAAATGGTCGGCCGTGCCTCTCCCTTGATGGCCGAGGACACCCAAGGCATGCGCATCGTCAATCATGACGTCGGCATCGTATTTTTCTGCCAAGGCCACCATTTCAGGCAATGGAACGATGTCGCCTTCCATTGAGAAGATGCCATCAGCGACGATTAACTTGACGGAGTCGGGATTGCACAGCTTCAGCTTGGCCTCCAAACTGTCCATGTCATTATGGTTATACTTCCAGACCTTGCCAAACGAAAGCCGGCTGCCCTCGATGATAGAGGCATGGTCGAGGCTATCCAAGAGCAGATAATCATTGCGACCGCAAAGTGCCGAAACCACGCCTAGATTCACTTGAAAGCCTGTGCTGAAACAGACAGCCGCCTCTTTGCCGACCAGTTTGGCCAACTTTTCCTCCAAAGCAACGTGAATATCAAGTGTACCATTGAGGAAACGGGAGCCCGAGCAGCTGGTGCCGTATTTCTTGATGGCTTCGATAGCGGCTTCCTTCAACCGAGGGTCGTTGGCCAAGCCGAGATAGCTGTTGGATCCGAACATCAGCACGTCTTTGCCATTGATTCTCACCACCGTGCTTTGTTCCGACTCAATGGGTTTATAATAAGGGTAAATCCCTTTTGATTGTGCCTCTTGGGGAGCCGTATATCTTGAACAATTTCTCTTCAATAGGTTGGTTTTCATATTTCTATTTATGGGCTTTTCAACGTGCAAAAATAATCTTTTTTTGTTTGCCATGAACCATGTGCTGACGCTAAGATGACGATAATAATTTCATACCTTCGCAAACTTCAAAGGCATGGTTATTTGAAGGTGTCCGTGTGTCGCGGTCCATCGACTCTATTTGTAAGCGCATTGAATACTAGCATTAGAAATGCGAAACGGACCCTCGGCGCATCGCCTCAACGAAAGTGTTGTAGTCATCGTAAACGTCCCGCACAACATCGTCCCAGCTGAGGTAAAGGTCGCGGCGGGCGGCGGCGGAGACCTGTTCGTAAGCTTCAGGGTCGGCCAGGATGTCCATGATCATCCTTGCATAACTATCCTCATCAGGAGGGCAAACATAACCATTGACGTCAGGCGTGACGGTGGAAGCCGTACGTGCACCTTCTAAGAATACGGTGGGCGTACCCTGGCAAGCAGCTTCAATCTGTACTAATGAGTTGGCATCGTAGAGCGACGGGAACAGGAAAAGCTTGGCACGCGAATAGAGTTTCTCCAGCATCTCTTTGCCAGTCAGGCCGCAC
The DNA here is from genome assembly GCA_902794155.1 of uncultured Bacteroidia bacterium. Lineage (GTDB taxonomy): Bacteria > Bacteroidota > Bacteroidia > Bacteroidales > F082 > Limimorpha. Next base: position 4,738 of record CADBGN010000033.1, on the reverse strand, counting down.
ATGACTACTTCTTCGGTCAGACCCTGTTCTCGCACAAGGGCGGCGAGTTTCTCCTCATCCTGTCCCTTGCCAGCAAACAACATCTTGAAGTTCTTCAGGCCCATCGCCTTGGCTTTCGCTAAAGCGCGAACGATGAAGTCGATGTTTTTGATGAAATTGATCCTTCCTACAAAAAGGAAGACCGTGGTGTCGGCTGCGATGCCATAGGTCTCGTTGACAATCTTGGCGGCTGCAACGGCATCGGACACAGGATGGTGATCGGTGGCGTTGAGGCGTACCTTGCAGGGGGCGGTCAGGCCGTATTCATTGACATAGAGGTCTTTGATATCCCCATTCACAGCCCAGCATTCATCGCAGGCGTTGAACACACGCATGATGGTGTCCATCGCTATATCCATGGTCAGCTTGAGTTTGAGCGATTTCTCGAAATCTTGCTTGTACTGCGAATGAAGTGTTGCAACCACGGGAAGCTTGTGAATTTTGGCATACAGGACTCCAGCCATACCAACTGCAAAAGGGGAATGAATATGGACAATGTCAATGCCACTCTTGATAAGCTGCGCTTCAAATCGTGGGTCCAGAATGGGTGTGGGAAGGTCATAATCGCTCATGATGAGCGGTAGCGATGAACACCGCACAACCTTATACGTCAGTTTCGCATCCTCCTCACGATCAAAACCTTTGGTCTCTGGACAGAATACCATCACCTCGCAATATTGCACCAATCGGCGGGCGTAATTGTCCACCACTTTGATCACCCCGTCCACCATAGGGTACCATGTATCGATGAAAAGTCCTACTTTCATGGTTCAATTTTACTGATTATGTTGTACAAAATTAGATATATAGAGGTAGAATTGCATTGTCCAAACTGCATTTTTTCAAATTCTTCACACCACTTCCATGGTAGCAGTCCTGCATCATCTGTAGAGCGGAAAACAGCTTGAATTTGCCCTCGCTGTCACAGGTGCTGGTGGTTACTTTATAGTTTAGGCTGTACATATTTCATTTTGTTGAATTATAGTAGTTTCTGATATACCCTGGCTCTTTTATGAAGGGTATGTTCCAAATAATGCCAGAGGTTCTGAACGCTAGTGTTGTCCTCCAATTCCCGTGTGGATTCTATATATTTGATGCCATTCTTCACAATTCCTTGGGCAAATTTATCAAAAATCATGGCATTCACACCCTTGTTATGGTATTGTTCATCAATGGCAATCAAAAGTAGATCGATGGTGTCGTTATTCTTCAAGGCTTTAACCAAATGCATCCAGCCGAAAGGAAACAGGTGCCCTTTTGCTTTTTGCATGGCCTTGGAAAGCGATGGGAGAGCCAAGCCAAAAGCCACCACCTGATTGTTGCTGTTAAGAATGACACTGAGATAATCTACATTGATATTGCCCAGAAATTGCTTGCCTAAGTCTTCGCATTGTTCTGGAGATAGTTCGCTAAAACCATGCAACTTGGAATAGGCAGCATTCAAACAATGGAAAATGCCATCGAGGTATGGATGGATGTCTGATCTATTCCTGATGGGAGCTTCATGCAAACCGAATTTTGCAGCAACAATCTTGGCGGCACGGGCATAACGGTCGGGAATCACTTCAGGGACTTTGATTAGGTATTCCACAAAATCAACATCTTTGGTATAGTCCAAGGCTAGCAAGTGCTCTTTATAATACGATGCGTTATATTTGCCGTAGGCTGTAGGAAGCTGGTCAAAACCATCAACCAAAACACCAGCAGGATCAAACTCCAGAAAGCCCATCGGCCCACAGATTTTTTGCATACCCTTTTCACAAGCATAGGCTTCCACCTCGTTCATAAGTGCTATCGAAACATCGTGGTCGTCTATGAAATCAATCCATCCGAAGCGACAAATTTTCTCGCCAACTTTTTCGTTATAACTATGGTTGATGATGCCAGCCACACGCCCGACGACCTTACCATGCTCATCGTAGGCCAACCAATACTTGCCTTCGCAAACCTCAAAGGCATGGTTTTTCGAAGGTGTCAGCGTGTCGCGATCCATCGACTCAATTTGCGGGACATAGTAAAGGTTGTCTTTGTATAGTTCATTGGGAAAATGGACAAACTTCCTCAAATCACTTTTTGTCTTGACCTCTTTAATAGCAACATCCATATTATTTGTTCTTTTCCTTGAAGATCACTAGTTCATTCATCATGAAATTATATGTTCCTGAAACGCAGAGTGCCAACAAATTGCATATCACCACATCCCATTTCGAAAGTGACTGAAACAATAGGAGTAATCCCATCTTGATGAGGAAACCTCCTGTGCAAGAGGCATTATAGGCTCCATAATGCTTGATGAACAATTTCCCCGAATGATGAGAGATGCGGTCTTTCCATGTGAGGTAATAGGAGAAAATGAAATTCGAGAAAACAGCAAACTCAAATGAGATGACGGGCGAGATGATGACTTTGCCGACATATCTGTGAAACACGAAATGTGAGAACACCCATAGGACGAGTGTGTCCACGAGTGTACCCAACAAATTACCTACGAAAAACTTGGGGATGCGGTGCAATATCAAGTCTTTGGCTTTATTCATTCTTATGCTTTGGGTCGATTCTTGCATAATAGCGGGCATCTTGCCAAATGGTCACGATGTATATCAGCACCAAAGCAAGAAGAATGACAATTCCCACCAAGTCAAGGGCAGAAAGTTCAAGTGTGGAAGTGAGCCATGGCAACTCTAATACCCATATTCTCAGCGGTTTGGAAAATACCAAAACGGCATTGGCAATGATGCAAACCAACCGAAATTCCGTAGGTCCCAATTTGGCGTAAGTCAGCCGGAACTCACCTTTCAGATGGGCATTCATCGATACATTGAGGGTCAGCATCAGATAAATCACTAGCAGGAAGCATGACAGGTCGAAGCGCATAAAAGGCGACAGACCAGCACCCATAAACATAAAAGCCTCATTGATGGCATCCATAGTATGGTCGAGATAGAAACCATATATCGGACGCTGCTGTTTCCGATAACGGGCCAATGTGCCATCGAGCGAGTCACCGTACCAGTTGATGATGAAACCCAGCGAGGCCAGCCATAAGAAATGTACATTGTAGTTTGACAAAATGTATCCTGCAGCAATGATTACGGCACCGATGAAACCGATGAAAGTCAGCATGTCGGAGTCGGTCCATTTCGGCTGCCGTTCCGCAAGCCACAATAACGCTTTTTTCTCCACTCCATTCAAGATGGAAGTTTGTATCCTCACTGATTGTTTTGTTGATGTTTGCTTTTCCATTTTTCTGGTTTTGATGGCGCAAAAGTAGATGCAATTGCATGAAACAATCTTGTCTAAATCACCTTTTGTGCGGTCAAAAAAAGCATTAAGGGAAATATTGGAAACATAAAAGGAGTTATTTACCATAAAGCGTACCATAATAGATTGTTTCTTTGCAGAAAAATTGACCAACTATGCTGAAATCGTTCAACGACCTCATCATATCTGATAATATAGATGAAGTCAACATTACGTCAGAAACCATGTTGAGTTCCTTCCTAGCGTTCTATTGTGAGAGAGGCGCGTTGCAGTTTTCCATAGAGGGAGAAATGTACCACGTAGGGGAAGGTGACATCATTATAAGTACACCCCGCAACATTATTGGCATGTACATGCGCACACCCGACTTACAAGGAAAGGTGATTAGTGTAGGTGAGTCGATTTATGACGAGACAATGCCAAGCGTTTTTCACATCGACCCCAATTGGTGGAAAAAACTATTCTTTTTAAGGCAAAACCCTGTTGTTCACGCCACAGAGTTCCAAGGCAAGCTTTTCCTGGCCTACTTTGATCTTTTGATGGTCTACATGGAAGACAATGACAATCCTTATCGCCAGCGTATCATCAGACTTACCTCGCAAGCGGTAGCTGTTGAACTGCTTCATGCACTTGAAAATGACGTCATTGACCAAACTACAAGTGACACCTCGCAAAAAGACCGCCTATTCCAGCGTTTCATGTCCATACTTAGCCGTCCAACTAACACCGAGCGTGAGGTCAGGGCATACGCCGAACAATTGCTTGTCACCTCAAAATATTTAAGTGCCGTGTGTAAGGAAAAGAGTGGTCGCACGGCAATGGACTGGATTACGGAAAACACTGTAAGCCATATCAAATACTACCTATTGCAGACCGACCTCTCCGTGAAGGAAATTGCCTTCAAACTGGATTTCCCCGATGTCAGTTTCTTTTGCAAATACGTCAAGAAACACCTTGGGGAAAGCCCTATGGAATACAGGAAGACTATGGTTGGGTTGTCAGAAGATGATTTAATACAGCAGCCTAAACGTCCACAATGGAATTGAAATAAATGCCTTGGCCGTATTCGATGTCGTCTATATGCACTAAAAAAGTGCAATATTAAGATTGTGGTACTTGATGGCGGTACTAGTCATCTTCAAAGCTGGAAACAATCAGTATACCAGCCGAATAGTGTCGCACCAAACCACATTGCCTGGACGGCCTGTGAATTAGCAATGCCCATCTCGGTGCATTGTGTCTCATGGATTTGTGGCTTTATGGTTGTGAGGAGTGTTTTGCACAGTCTTCTATCTCCTCGTTCAACATTTCTTCGAACATGCGTACGAAGTTGGAAAGGCTGTATTTTTTGGCAGCTTTGGCATAGAGTCTCTCCATATACTCGCGTTCCTTTGGATGGTCAAGCCAGTAGTCGATGGCGCGGGCGAGGTCCTTGGGA
>CADBGN010000032.1 GCA_902794155.1 uncultured Bacteroidia bacterium | reverse complement strand
TACATCGGTGCTGACGTCTGCCACCTCAACCTGCACAAGACCTTCGCCATCCCGCACGGTGGTGGCGGTCCTGGCGTAGGCCCCATCGGCGTGGCCGAACACCTGAAGCCCTACCTGCCTTCACACATCCTGTTCCACTGTGGTGGCGAAAAGCAGGAAGGCGCTGTTTCTGCCGCTCCGTTCGGTAGTGCTCAGATCCTCACCATCACCTACTGCTACATCAAGATGCTGGGTGGTGAAGGCCTGAAGAAAGCCACTATGGGTGCCATCATGAATGCCAACTACCTGAAGGAAAGACTGAAGGATTACTACCCGATCCTGTATACCGGCAACCACGGCCATGTGGCCCACGAGATGATCCTCGACATCAACGGCATCAATAAGACTGTTGGGGTGGCCGCCATCGACATCGCCAAGCGTTTGATGGACTTCGGCTTCCACGCTCCTACCGTGGCCTTCCCTGTTCACGAGACCCTGATGGTGGAACCCACCGAGAGCGAGCCTATCGCCGAGCTCGACCGCTTCGTTGAAGCCATGATCCAGATCCGCAAGGAAATCAAGGACATCGAAGACGGCAAGGCCGAGAAGGGCAACAACATCATCAGCCACGCGCCTTACACCGCCGAGATGCTGATGGCTGACAACTGGGAATTCCCCTTCAGCCGTCAAGAGGCCGGCTTCCCGATAAAGAGCGACGTCCAGGATAAGTACTTCCCGCATGTCACTCGCATTGATGACGCCTACGGTGACAGAAATTTGGTTTGCAAGTTCTCGGCGGAATAATTTGTTTCACACAGAACTCGCAGATTTGACGTAATCAATTGTAGAGACGGTGCATGCACCGTCTCTACCAACCTAAACGAAAAAACGCAACCCAATCGGTTGCGTTTTTTCGTTTATATGTCAGCGCATTAACTTCGTTGAATCTGCGATTTCTGCGAGTTCAGCGTGAGATAGATTCACTACAGATCAACGTCTCTGCTGCTGTTGCAGTTTGGCCTGTTGTTTCTGGGCCTCTTCGAGACGCTTCATGAAATTGGATTTCTTCTGAGGCTTCTTCTTGTTCTTCTCGATGGTGGCGCGTACCTTGTCCTCGTTGATCATCTTACGGAAGACGAACATCTGGATGAAGGTGATGATATTGACCAGCATGTAGTAGTAGCTCAAACCAGCCGAATAGTTGTTGAAGATGGCGAAGAACATGATGGGCATCAGGTACATCATCCATTTCATGGGTTTCATTTGCGGGTTGCTCGAATAGTCCATCTGCTTGTTGTTCACGTAGGTGTAGATGAGCGTGGTGATGGTCATCAGGATGGTGAACAGGCTGAGATGGTCCATGCCAAGGAACTTGGGGAATTCCACGATGCTGTCGTAGGTCGAGAGGTCGTCGGCCCACAGGAAGGGCTGTTGGCGCAACTCGATACTGGCCGGGAAGAAACGGAAGATAGCGATAAGGATGGGGAACTGCAGCAAGGCGGGCAAGCATCCCGAGGCGGGGCTCACGCCAGCCTGACGTTGAAGGTTCAGCACGGCCTGTTGCTTCTTCATGGCATCCTCCTGCTTGGGGTATTTCTCGTTGATGGCCTCCATCTCGGGCTTCAACACGCGGGTGATAGCCGACGACTTGTAAGACTTGAACGCCAATGGGAACAGCAAAGTCTTGATGAGGATGGTCAAAATCAAAATGACGATACCGTAGTTCCAGCCGTAGCTGCTCAGCCAGTTGAACACCGCGATGACGCCATAGTTGATCCAACGGATGAGGAAGAAGCTACCCAAGTTGATTTGGTCTTGCAAACCGATGCCATAGCTACGCAAGGTCTTGAAATGGTTGGGACCAAAATAGAGCTGCATCGGGATGGTGTTGGTCTCAGCAGTGACATTGTAAGGCACCGAGATATTGGTCGCCATCGACTTGAGGTAGCGAGGATTCTCAGACTTGCGCGTTCTCACAGTCATCTTGGCGTTGAGGAACTCATCCTTGGTCACGATGGCATTACAGAAGAAACGCTGCTTGAAAGAGATCCACTTCAACTTGTTATTGATGGTCTCATCGTCATCCTTCATCACATCGAGGTGCTCTACCTTCTTGTCGGAGAGAGAGCGATAGTACACCGACTCGTCAGCAAAACGGTCGTTGCTCTTTTCCTGTTTCATCAGGTCGACATTCCAATCCAAACTCAGGTAATCGGCATTGTTGGCGATAACATCTTTCAGGCCTACAGTGCGGATGTCGAAGTCGAGCATGTAGTTGTCGTCACGGATGGTGTAGACATATTCGACATACTTCGCAGGGTCTTGTGTAAGCAGGCGCATGGCAAAGGTGACGCTGTCACCTTCTGCCACAGTGATGTCGCCACCCGTGTAAGGCTTGTTGTTCAAGTAAGGTTTAAAATAGAACTGCGAGGTGTTGATGACGCGGTTTTGGGCAAAGAATGAAAGGTCGAACTTCGACGTGGCCGTATCGAACGATATCAGAGGCAAAGAGTCGTAAGTTTTGTACTCCTTCAATTCCACCTGTTTGAGGAAACCGCCCTTGCTGCTGAAGGTCAACTTTTGCAGCTTGTTTTCGACGGTCCAGGTCTGTTCCGAACCTTCTGCCGAAGCAGCGAAGACACCGAATTTCTCTGTTAAGGCATTGGCTTGTTGCTGAGCGAGAGCAGCCGAGTCCATTTCCGCCATGGCAGCTGAATCGGCGATTTGGGCCAAAGCATCAGTTTCGCGTTGTTCCGCTTGACGGAGCGAATCCAAGGCCATCTGCTCCATGCGGGCACGGCGGATGGAGTCCTGAACACGCTGTTGCTTAGCTAGTTCCTCCTTCGATGGTGACATGAAATACATCCAGCCAAAGAGGATGGCAGCGATGAGGAGAAAACCAAAAAGGGTGGATTTATTCTTCATTATCAGATAGTTTTTGCAAAACGAGCGGCAAAGATACAAAAAAAAGTGTCCCGAAGGACACTTTTTCATTTGACAGTTCCACTTTTTCAGCGAAAATACAGAATCAGTAGTATCTGTAACTCTTCACCTGGCCGATGTGGCGGGCGAGGCGGACCACCTGGTTGCTGTAGCCGAACTCGTTGTCGTACCACAAATACAATACCACGGTCTTGCCGTCTTCGCTGACCTTAGTGGCCGGAGCATCAAAAATGCATGCGCAGCTATCGCCGATACCGTCGCTCGAGACGAACTCGGTATTGTTGCTGAAACGAATCTGCTCGATGAGGTTACCCTCCAAACAGGCCTTGCGGAAGGCTTCGTTGACTTCCTCAACGGTGGTCTCACGCTCGAGGTCGAGAGCAAGCACAGCCAAGGAGACATCAGGCGTAGGTACACGCACAGCGTTGCTCGTCAGTTTGCCCTTCAGTTCAGGAATAGCCTTGGCAGCAGCCTTGCCAGCACCCGTCTCGGTGATCACCATGTTCAACGGTGCCGAACGGCCACGACGCTCTTTCTTGTGGTAGTTGTCCAGCAGGTTCTGGTCGTTGGTGTAGCTGTGGATGGTCTCGATGTGACCCTTCACAATGCCAAAGTTCTTCAACATGACCTCAAGGCCGGGTACAATGGCGTTGGTGGTGCAGCTTGCAGCTGAGAAGATGGTCTCATTCTCAAGGTCGAGCGTGTCTTGGTTGACACCATACACCACGTTCGGGATGTCGCCCTTGCCAGGAGCGGTGAGCAATACCTTGGACACACCCTTGGCCTGCAAGTGACGGGCCAAAGACTCACGATCACGGAAAGCACCCGTGTTGTCGATCAGCAATGCATCGTTGATGCCATATTCTGTGTAGTCGAGGTCTTCGGGGTTCTTGCTTTCAAGGAAGAGGATCTTCTGGCCGTTAACCATCATGGCGTTTTCACCCGGGATGGGTGTGCAGACGCCGTGGAAGTAACGGTGCACCGAGTCGGTACGGAACAGGTTGATACGCTTCAGGATGTCCTCAGGCGAGTTCTTGCGGGTAACGATGGCGCGGACGCGGAGGGCATCGCCTCTGCCGGCCATCTCCGTCATCTCGCGGCAAAGGATACGGCCGATACGACCGAAACCGTAAAGGATGACGTCTTGCACCTTGTTGCTACGCGGGTTGGCATCGATGATGTAATTGAGCTTGTCGCGGACAAAGGCAGTCACATTGTTATTATACTTCTCTTTCTCATCCGTCCACTCGGAGTTGAGACGACCGAGATCGATACGGGCAGGAGCCAGATTCTCGGCAAGGAGGGCCTTGGCAATGAGCAGCGAGTCCTGCACGCGAACGGGCTTGTGCAACACGTTCTCGGCACGAAGGTGCTTGTTCAAGATCTTACCCGAACCACGGTTGACCAACAGAGAGCGCAACATGATGAGCTCGACTGACTTGTCGTACCACAGTCTACCGACGATGTTAATGAGTTCATTTGCGGCTTTTTCGTTTTCATTCCAAGCCTTCAAAGAGGATTCAAAACTGTCGTTCATGATTGAAACAATTTTATTCTACATTGGGTTAGTTGTTGAGATTTTTGGCAAAGTTAGGGATTATTTTAATCCAAACAAATGAAATGGACTTTTTTTTCTATTTTTGCAGAAAAATCTAAACTGATGGATAAAAGCGACTGTTTGTACACATCATATTTGAATATCCTCAAAGAGGAGCTCGTGCCCGCCATGGGCTGCACCGAGCCGATTTGCTTGGCCTACGCCGCCGCAAAAGCCCACGAAATCCTTGGCACCATGCCGAAACGCGTGGAGATCAAAGCCAGCGGCAATATCATCAAGAACGTGAAGAGTGTCATCGTGCCCAACACCAAGGGCATGAAAGGCTTGAAAGCATCCGTGGCGGCTGGCATCGTGGCTGGCAACCCTAAAAAAGCCCTTGAGGTCATCGCAGAGGTGACACCCGAGCAGAAAAAGGAAATTGCTGAGTTTTTGGACAACACCTTGATGACCATCGTTCCACTGAATGTCATCGCACAACTCGATGTAACGGTCACCTTATATAATGAAGAGCACTCCGCCAGTGTGCGCATCGCCGGGTTCCACACCAACATCGTAAGGATGGAGAAAGACGACCAGGTGCTATTCGACTCAGGCTATGCCGAGAACGGTGCCACCAAGCTCACCGACCGCAGTTGCCTCAGCATGAAAGACATTTACGACTTCGCCAACACCGTCAACATTGAATACCTCAAGCCCATCATCAAGCCGCAGATTGAATGTAACAAGGCCATCTCGCAGGAAGGACTGAAGAACAGCTGGGGCGCCAACATCGGCAGCACCATATTGAGTTTCGGAACAGACGTGAGGATCAAAGCCCGGGCTTGGGCTGCGGCAGGCAGCGACGCCCGTATGAGTGGCTGCGAAATGCCCGTCATCATCAACTCGGGCAGCGGCAATCAAGGCATGACGGTCAGTCTACCCATCCTCGCATACGCCGAGGAATACAACATTGACGAGGAACGTACGATTCGCGCCGTAGCCTTGTCGAACCTCGTGGCCATCCACCAGAAGACCGGCATCGGCAGACTCTCAGCTTATTGCGGTGCCGTCAGCGCAGGCTGCGCTTCAGGTTGTGGAATCGCTTACCTCATGGGTGAACCGCTCAGCATCATCGAACACACCTTGGAGAATGCTTTGGGCATGGCAGCAGGCATCGTCTGCGACGGCGCCAAGCCCTCGTGTGCCGGCAAGATCGCTCTCTCCGTAGAGGCGGGCATTCTCGGCTATGAGATGAGTAAACAAGGCTGCAACCTCCTCGGCGGCGACGGCATCATCGGCAAGGATGTGGAAGAGACCATCGACCACATCGGCTGTTTAGGCCGTCTCGGCATGAAGGAGACCGATGTGGAGATCCTTAAGATTATGGTGGAATAAAGCTCCCATGTCTCCTTACGACCCCAACATCCATCACCGCCATTCCATTCGCCTACAAGGTTATAATTATGCTTCGGCGGGATTGTATTTCGTTACCATTTGCACCCAAAACCGAGAATGTCTATTTGGAGAAATTAAAAACGGCGAAATGGTTTTGAATGACGCAGGGCGTATGGTAGAACAATGGTATCACAAAACCCAAGATAAATATCCCGAGATCGTCTGTCACGAAATGATTGTCATGCCCAACCATTTCCATTGTATTTGGGAAAACGTAGGATTGTGTCCAGATGTAGGGGCGAACCCATGTGTTCGCCCTCCTAAACAAAACCATGACACATCCCAAACGGGCGCACACACGGGTGCGCCCCTACAAATCCAACCCGATGGAAACAACATCGTAAACGATTCGGATTTGGTTGAAAACGTTTCGAAATCACCATTATCGACCGTGGTGGGATGGTTCAAAACCATGTCTACCAACGAATATATTCGTGGTGTAAAACAAATGGGATGGGCACCATTCGACCGCAAATTATGGCAACGTAATTATTACGAACACATTATCCGTAATGACCAATCATTATGGCACATATCAGATTATATCATCAACAATCCCACTCGATGGCAAACGGACAAATTTTTTCCCCACAATTAATGTAGCAACAATTCCTTCAACAACCCTACAAACTGATCAATATCCTCTTCCGTCGTATCAAACGCGCACATCCAGCGAACCACGTCGGAGTCTTCGTCCCAGTCGTAGAAGAAATAGTGGTTTTGCAGTTCTTTCCAAACCTTACGGGGCAGCTGGGCAAACACACCGTTCGCCTGAACGGGATAGACGACCTTCACGCCCGGAATGTCCTTCACGGCTTGGTAGAGCAACTGCGCCATCTTGTTGCTGTGTTCGGCGTTACGCTTCCAAAGGTCGTTCTCGAAATAGGCATCGAACTGCGCCGCGATGAAACGCATCTTCGAGCAGAGCTGCATGGCCTGCTTGCGACGGTACTTGAAGTCGGGGCAGACGTCGGGGTTGAGCAGCACCACAGCCTCTCCCATCATCAGGCCGTTCTTGGTGCCGCCAAACGAGACGGCATCCACGCCAAGGTCGGTGGTCATCTCCTTGAAGGTGCAGCCCAACGCCACGGCAGCATTGCCCAAACGGGCACCGTCCACGTGGACATACATGTTGTATTCTCGCGCCAGACCCACGATGGCCTTAATCTCATCCAAAGTATATAAAGTGCCGAGCTCCGTCGGCTGCGTGATGCTGATGACTTTGGGCTGTGAGTGGTGTTCAAAACCGAAGCCGTGCAGGCGGGTCTTGATCAAAGCAGGGGTCAACTTGCCGTCGGGGGTGTCAACGGTCAGCAGGCGGCAACCCACGATACGCTGCGGCGCGCCGCATTCGTCCACATTAATATGGGCAGTCTCGGCACAGACCACAGCCTCATGGGAGTTGGTCATGGCATCGATGCACAAGGTGTTACATCCCGTGCCGTTGAAGGCGAAGAACACCCTCGCCTGCTCGCCAAACTGCTCACGGAACTTTGCCTCCGTGGCAGCACAATATTCATCATCGCCGTATGCCACAGCGTGATCTTTATTCACACGGGCAATGGCTTCCATCACCTCGGGACAGATGCCCGAATGGTTGTCGCTTCCAAATCCTCGTTTCATATTACTTTGTTATTACAAAACACGAACCCTAGTCCAAAACGTCATTGCGGACTTGATCCGCAATCTCCTGAATAAAAGTGGTTTCCATCTCGTTTAGGAGATGGCGGATGTCCCTCCGCCATGACGGTCATAGAAAGTATCGTTTTCTAATACAACAGGGTATCGCGTCTGATTAAACCATCTTTTTAGCTTCCTCCAAAATCATATTGGCAAAACGCTCGGCTTCAGCCTCGGTCTTACCTTCGCTATAGATGCGGATGATAGGCTCTGTGTTCGACTTGCGCAGATGCACCCAACCCTCTTCAAAGTCAATCTTCACGCCATCTATAGTGGTCACCTGCTCGTTCTTGAACTTCTCGGCGAACTTGGCCAAAATGCCGTCCACATCGGTGGTAGGCGTCAGCTGGATCTTGTTCTTCGACATGAAATAGGCTGGATATTCCTTTTTCAGCTCAGAGCACTTCACCTTCTTCTCAGCAAGTTGCGTCAAGAACAAAGCTGTACCGACGAGAGCATCGCGGCCATAGTGTAACTCGGGATAGATCACGCCTCCGTTGCCTTCACCACCGATGACGGCACCCACTTCCTTCATCTTTTCCACCACGTTGACCTCACCCACGGCAGCGGCAAAATACTGCTGTCCATGCTTTTGCGTCACATCACGTAAAGCACGCGTTGAAGAGAGGTTGCTCACCGTTGAGCCAGGGGTGTGCTTCAAAATGAAATCTGCCACTGAGACCAAGGTGTATTCCTCGCCAAACAATTCACCATCCTCCTTGACGAAGACCAGACGATCCACATCAGGGTCGACAACCACACCAAAGTCGCAGCCCTGCTCTTTGACATAGCGACAGATGTCGGTGAGGTTCTGTGCCAACGGTTCGGGAGTGTGGGCAAACTTACCCGTAGGCTCACAATTGAGTTCCAGCACCTCCTTCACACCGAGTGCGCGCAACATCTTTGGGATGGCGATGCCACCCGTCGAGTTGACCGCATCCACGGCCACCTTGAAGTTGGCCTTCTCGATCACCTCCTTGTTGACCAAAGGCAGTTGGCACACCATTTCGACATGCTTGTCCATCCATCCGTCAACCAACTGATAACTGCCAATTTCCTCAATTGGGACAAAGTCGAAGTCATCCTTGGCAGCCACATCAAGCAACCAAGCGCCTTCAGCGGCTGAGATGAACTCGCCTTTCTCGTTGAGGAGCTTCAAGGCGTTCCACTGGGCTGGATTGTGGCTGGCTGTAAGGATGATGCCAGCATCGGCTTTCAGGCCAGTGACGGCAATTTCGGTTGTAGGTGTGGTGCTCAACCCGATGTCAAGCACATCGGCTCCCATGGCCTGCAGTGTGCCGCAGACAACCTGGTTGACCAGGAAACCCGAGAGACGGGCATCGCGGCCGACGACGACCTTGGGACGTTTCACCCCTTTATGATGTTGAACGAATTTGACAAAAGCAGCGGTGAATTTCACCATGTCGATTGGCGTAAGGTTGTCGCCCGGTTGGCCGCCTATGGTACCACGAATGCCGGATATTGATTTGATAAGTGTCATTTATGATGATTGTTTAATTGTTTATTCGTTGAAATGATAATTCGACGTAGTCAATTGTTGAATTGAAGAATCGATGTTAGTAGAGACGCCGATTTATCGCGTCTCACAATTATTTGTTTATTTGTTAATTGCAAAATCCAAAATAATCGGATAATGGTCCGAAGCCTTATAATTATACCGTTCGAAATCTAGCGGTTTAACGCCATCGTTTGCCCAAATATAGTCGATACGAAGAAGCGGCAGTTTTCCGGCGTATGTCGGCTTAATACCAAAGCCCACCTTGGTGAAGGTATCCACAAAGCCCGCTTTTTGCATCTGGCGGTAGTTGTATGACAAAGGTGGCTCGTTGAAGTCGCCACAAACAATGATGGGGCCTCCGACTGGAGGCATGCCTTTCAACACACTTTGTAGCTCGTCGCTACGCCTTTGGAAGGCACGGCTCAATTTGTGAAGCACTGTTTTCCCTATCGTATCGAGGTTTTGCCGCTCAGAAGCATTTGTCAGTATGTCAATTTCGCTATCTAAAATCCTATACGAAAGCAGATGTATATTCGCTACATGAAACTTTCCCTTCTCGCCCGCGTCCACCGAGACCATCACACCATAGGTGTTTTCCTTACCGAAACCAGAATCTTCCGACACCTTGGCCAGCGGATATTTCGAAAAGATAACATTACCTCCGTAATTGTTCTTGCGATTAAAATAAACATATTGGAAACCTGTATTTTCCGCAAAGTCAGCGATGCACTGCTGACGTGTAACGTTCTTTTTAAACCCTGAAAACTCCTGACAACAAAGAATATCGGGAGCCTGTTCTCTAACCATATCCATTAGTTGATTGGCGAACTTCTCCCTACCCATTTTTTCATCAACATGCTTGAAATCGTGAATGTTGTAACTCATGATACGGATACTGTTGTCGGCCTTCTCCTTCGAGCCAAAGGAAAACGATTTGCTGATACCAGGTATGGCAATCAGCAGAGCCACTACCGAAATCCAAATCTTATTCGACCACATCAACAACAAGAGTAAGAAAACGACCACATTATAGATGAGAATCACCCAAAAAGCCAAGCCAAAGACAGTAGTCCAAACGAAATCACGAGGATTTACATAGGCATTGGCAATACTCAAAGCCATGGCAATCACACCTATAACAGCCAAAACCGCCAAGATGAAGACAATCATCTTGCCGAAAAAGCTCCTTGGTTTTCTCTCCTTGCTTGACATATCATCTACTGTTTTTAAACAAAAACTCCTTTTCCTCAGCCGTCAGACTGGCATAACCATCCTTGGCGATCTTGTCCAAGATGGCATCCACATCACGCTCTTTCTCAGCCTTTTGACGGTTGTATTCCTCGTCCGAACGAGGCGTTTGAGGCTCATTGTGGATTTCCTCGTATGGCGTGTATTCCATCTTGGGCTTGCGTTGTTTTCGTTTGGATTCCGTGGGTTGTCCAAGGCTTTTCCTAAGGATGAAGCCATAAACAAAGCCGAACACTGCACCACCCAAATGTGCAATATGCCCTCCTGGATTCTCTGCCGAGATGCTCAACAAATCGATGACCACAAATGCAATGGCCAGCCATTTGAACTTCAATTGGCCGAAGAACAAGAGATTGAGCCCATAATCAGGTTTATAAGTCGCAGCCGCCACCAAGATAGCCAATACTGAAGCCGAGGCTCCCATAGCAACGGCAGTATATTTCGCCGTCTGGAAAACTGGGAACATGTTATAGGCCAACACAAAAAACAAAGCCCCCACAAGACCACCTAAACCGTATGTCAAAACCAATTGCTTTTGCGACAGGAAACGCGTGAAGATCATCCCGCCGAACCAAAGCATCCACACGTTGAAAAACAGATGCCAGAAACGTTCGTGCAGAAACATGTATGTCACTACTGTCCAAGGCTTTCGGATAAGCTCCGTCAGATCGGCAGGGACTGAGAGCCACTTCACCAAAAGGTTGGTGCCCGGGGATTTATAGAGCCAAAGGAAAAGGTTGGCAAAGGCCACCATAATCCAAATGCCCACGTTGACGATGAGGAGCCACTTCAATACAGGATTCTCCTTGAAAAGCCCTTTCATCGACCCGCCAAAACTCGGTCGCTGATATCCATATCCGTTAGAAAACCTGGTCACCGTACAGTTTTCCTTTCTTTTTCCAAATCAAAATCAGAATCAGGCCAAACAGCATGCCGCCTAAGTGGGCAAAGTGTGCTACATTGCCGCTAGTAAAGAAACCACTGAGCAATTCGATGACCGCATATCCGATGACGAACCATTTGGCCTTGATGGGGAACAAAAAATACAGATAAATGCGCGAGTTGGGAAACAGCATGCCGAAAGCCAGCAATAGGCCATATACCGCACCTGAAGCACCTACTGTATTCCAAACATTCAAATAATCCGACATCGGGATGACTTTACCACCCAAATTGACATTTTCATACTGCGCCAAATCCGTCGTGGCATACTGGATATACTGCACCGCTTCTTGGCACAAGCCAGCGCCAAGGCCGCATACCATAAAGAACAAGAGGAAACGCTTCGATCCCCAAATGTTCTCCAACGTGTTGCCAAACATCCACAAGGCGAACATATTGAAGAAAATATGCTCGAAGTTGGCATGCATGAACATATACGTTATCAGTTGGTATGGCCTGAAGTCGCTTGCCAAAAAGAAATGTAAGCCCAAATAATCGGACAAATCGATATTAAAGCGATTCAGGGTAAAAGTTGCCAAAAACAAAATCGCGTTAATAATCAGCAGGTGTTTCACCACAGGTGGTAGCACCCTAAAACCAGTAGGACTGTATTGTTCACTCATTTAAATAAATCCTCCATATTTAAAATCACATATATTTTTTTTCCGTTAGGCGCAATCTCAGCCACATTGCATGCAAACAACTGATCAACAATGTTTTGCATCTCTATCTCTGACAGTCTTGTCTGTGCCTTGATGGAGAGTTGCGCCGCCATAGTCTTGGCGAGGTTCAACTTGCGATCCAACTGCAAGTCGGTGCGGTTGATTTTATAGTTATCCAAAACCTGTTCGAGCAATGCCACCGCATCGCAACCCGCCGCATCGGAAGGCGTACCATTGATCATAAAGGTGGTTGGATTGGCTTGTTCCAAAACAAAACCAAGGTTCTCCAACTCGGGCAGCATCTCCTTCAACAACGAGGCGTCGTTCACGTTGAGCGACAATGCTTGAGGAAACAGCTCCTGCTGCGAAGCGCCGTCATGATTCTCAAGCTCCTTAAGATATTTCTCAAAGAGGATCCTCGTATGGGCAAGATTTTGGTCAATGACAATCAGTCCCGACTTCACCGCCGTGACGATATACGACTGGTTCGCTTGCAGATACTGGCATTTCGGTTGAGACTCCTCTTTCTGTACAAAAGTCTCGGTGGGCAAATCCGTACGTTCACCATAAAGCAGACGCCAGTCGCCCACAGGTTCTTTCCGCTGCGGCTGATAAGAACCTTCCCAATGCGACTCACGCGGCGCCGACTCCTTTCTGAACGGGTTAAAGTTAGGGTCAATCGGGATGTTTGGAATGGCCAAGGGCGTCGACATGCTCATGGCCTTGCCGAAATCGTTGTTCAGGTCGGCCGACTCGTCGAAGTCGATCATTGGCGAGAGGTTGTGCTGGCCGATGGCCTTGCGCACCGCCGCATGAAGGATGGCATACACCAGCTTGACATCCAAGAAATTGACTTCAGTCTTTGTAGGATGTATATTGATGTCGATGTCGGATGGGTCCACCTCAATATTCAAGAAATACCCAGGGAAACTGTCCTTAGGAATCATCTCCATGAAGGCATTCTCGATGGCGTGATGCAGGTAAGCATGTTTGATAAAACGCTTATTTACAAAGAAATACTGCTCTCCGCGTGTCTTCTTGGCATACTCTGCCTTGACGATATAGCCTTCGATACGAACACGCTCAGCCTCTTGTCGAACAGGCAGCAGTTTCTCCTCATAATTATTCCCAAACAACCCCATGATGCGTTGCTTGAGGTTGCCGGGATAGAGATGGTAGACCTCCTTGCCGTCGCTGGTCAGTGTAAAGCCTATCTCGGGGTTCATCAGCGTGACGCGGGTGAACTCTTCTACGATGTGACGCATCTCGGCTTGAGGCGACTTGAGGAAGTTGCGACGAGCAGGCACATTGTAAAACAGGTTTTTCACCGTGAACGTTGTGCCAGGTTGCATCGGCACAAGCGTTTGTTCCTTGACTACCGAACCTTCGTTGACAATCTTCACCCCCACCTCGTCTTCCTTGCGTCGTGTCTTCAGTTCCACCTGAGCGATGGCTGCGATGCTAGCCAAAGCCTCACCACGGAAACCCATGGTGCGGATGGCAAACAAGTCCTCCGCCTTGCTGATCTTGGAGGTGGCGTGCCGCTCAAAGCACAGGCGGGCGTCGGTTTCCGACATGCCACAGCCATTGTCGACGACCATAATCATCGACTTGCCAGCGTCTTTCACAACCAAGTCAATCTGGGTGGCGCCAGCATCCAAGGCGTTCTCCATCAGCTCTTTGACAGCTGACGCAGGACGTTGAATCACCTCGCCTGCCGCAATCTGGTTGGCGACGCTGTCGGGCAGCAACTTGATGACATCCAGCATAGTCTATCTTCCCGTCAATCCGCGCACGATATTGGTCATCAGCGGCGTGCAGAAAATGAAATAGAATAGAAAAGCTACAAAGACGCCCAACACGATTCGGCGAATCAATTTGGCACGTTGTTCAGCCTTGGTCTCCTCATTCTTCTTGGCACCCCATTTACTCCGCATTTGGGCACGGAGCTGTTCCTCGTGAGTCAGCTTGGAATCGAGGCCGGCAGCAGCCTTTTTCTCCTCCCATGCCTGCTCTTCCGGATTGTAATAACGAGGTATATAGTTGAATTTCTTTGGATTATGTCGATAAAAGAAAGCCATAATAATTAGATTTTAATCTTTGCAAAGATAGCAAAAAAGTTCAACTCACAAGACATTATAATCGAAGTCACCAGCCTCTTCGCCCGAAGTGTCAAACTCTCCCTCTATGAGGTTTCCTTCGCAGCCAAGGCTAACCCATTTGCCGTTCCAAGTAGCTTCGAGTTTGTCGATCATGTCGTCCAACTTTCCTATTTCGACATCAGTCATTTCCGATTCTTGACGATAGTTATCCATATCGGAACGTAGTCCCAAAATGGCGAAATTCATCATTTGGAGCTCATCGCAATCCATGATTTCATTGATCTTGGTTTCGATAGCCGAGATTTCCTCTTCCATGGCCTTATACTGTTTAGAAACTGCATCACGACATGAGACAAAGCACAGCATCATGGTGGCCAACATCGCGAATATTGAAATTCTTTTCATCATTTTAATATGTATTTAGGGCTTCAAAAGTAAGGAAAAAAAACGAGACCTTGCGTAAAAAACGCATGAGTTTTATGAATTATTATAAATAAGGTGTGTTGGTATTCTGCTTTTATGTCTGCAATCCCTTTTCAATCCTATCAAAATCAAATCCTTATAAGTTATGAACAAATCATGTTGATTTTTTTTGAAAAAAAATCGAAAATTGTTTACTGATTATCGACTTGGCAATTCAAATGAATACTTTATATTTGCACGGTCTTATAGCATGGACAAAAAACAGAAAACGAGCAAATTGAATTGAATGCAATTAACTTAATTATTAACATTAAATTATTATCTATGAAAAAGTTACTTACTTTTTTCGTGGCTATGATTGCCTCCATTAGCTTGATGGCCCAGGTGACCACTTCGAGCATCAGTGGAAAAATCACAGACAACAATAGGAGTACGCTTCCGGGCGCCACTATCGTTGCCACACACACGCCTTCGGGTTCACAGTATTATGCTGTGGCCGATGCCAACGGTACCTACCGTTTGCTCAACATCCGTCCCGGCGGCCCCTACACCATCGAGGTGCGTATGGTGGGCTTCCAGACGGTGAAGCAAGAAGGTGTCACCGCCACCCTGGGTGAGACCAAGATCATCAACGTCCGCCTGCAAGAAGAGGCGGTCGGTCTGGGTGAAGTCTCCGTCGTGGCCGATGCCGTCAGCAACGGCATGGACAGCGACCGCGCTGGCGCCACTACGGCTATCAGCAACGAGCAGATCACTACCCTGCCCACCATCAGCCGTAGCTTGAACGATGTGTTGGCCCTGACGCCTCAGGCTGCTGCCACCTCTAACGGCTTGGCCATCGGCGGTGGTAACTACCGTTCGTCATACGTCACCGTCGACGGTGCAGCCTTCAACAATGCCTTCGGTATCGGCGGCAACCTGCCTGCTGGCGGTAGTCCCATCTCCTTGGACGCTCTTGAAGCCATGACCATCAACATCACTCCTTTCGATGTCCGTCACAGCGGCTTCACCGGTGGTGCCATCAATGCCGTCACCAAGAGCGGTACCAACACCACTCACGTGAGCATTTACGACTACTTCACCAGCGACGGCCTTATGGGCACGAAATACGGTGTGAAGGATGAACTCGGCAACTATCCAGAGCGTCTGAAGCTCAGCGAGTCACTCGACAACACCATTGGCGTCAGCGTTGGCGGTCCCATCGTGAAGGACAAGTTGTTCTACTTCGTGAATTTTGAATACCAGAGCGACATTGACCCCGGTCAAACCCATTTCGCACGTGAAAACGAAAACGACGTATGGGGCAATGGCACCCAATACAACCGTCCTACCGTTGCCGACATGGAAATGATCAGCAACTATTTGCAGACCACTTATGGTTACAATCCTGGCCGTTACCAGAATTACAGTGCCAGCACACCCGACTACAAACTGTTGGCTCGTTTAGACTGGAACGCTAGCGACAAAGACAAGATCAACCTCCGTTACAGCTTGGTGAGAAACAAATACTCATCCAGTCCGTCAAGCTCAATCAATCCCTTGCCTGGTGCCGTTTACAACCGTAACGACTACGGCCGTACCTCTCCGTATGCCATGTATTTCGAGAGTTCGCGTTACTTCCAAGAGCAGAACTTTAGCTCGGTGGCTGCCGAATGGAACCACAGCTTCCTGAGCGGCCGTGGCAACAACATGCTGCGTGCCACCTATTCGCACCAGTACGAGCCTCGTAGCTTTGTGGGCGACCTCTTCCCCACCGTTGATATTCTTAAGCCTCTTGATGACGGTACACCCGCTGTTTACACTTCCTTCGGTCCCGACCCGTTCACCTACGGCAACCTCCGCGATGTGCAAACTGCAGTTGTCACCGATGAAGTGAGCTACCTCACTGGCATCCACAACTTCACCCTCGGCGGTCAGTTCGAGTTCGACAATGTCAAGAACGGCTATATGCAAGGTGGTGCTGGATACTATGTGTACAATTCATGGGAAGACTTTGTAAACAAAGCCACGCCTCGCGCTTTTGCCATTACTTACGGCAACAACGAGAATCACGATCAAGTTTATCCTTCGTTCAACTACATGCAAGGATCACTCTATCTGCAAGACGAAATGACCCTCAGCGAGCGCTTCAAACTCGCCCTCGGTCTCCGCGTTGAAATGCCTTACTATCCTTCCATCGCTGGCTACAACTACAACAAGGAATTTGCTGAAGGTTGGAATGATGAAGAAGGCAACCACCATAGCATCGCTGACGGTGAAGGCAACACCATGTATGGTATGTCAACCGCCGACATGCCTAAGGCTCGCGTTAACTTCTCACCCCGTTTGGGCTTCAATTGGGATCTCACTGGCGAACGCAAGTACATCGTCCGCGGCGGTTCAGGTCTCTACACCGGCCGTTTGCCTTTCGTGTGGATCGTTTCTACCGTGGGTAACTCCAACTGCATGCAGAACCAGTACATCACCCAAAATGAAGACATTAATTTCTATCAGAATGTCAATGAAATCATCGCTAACAATTCTGCTTTGTTAAGCACCGGTGACCTTCCTGCCCCTCAAAGCACAACTATCATGGACAAGAATCTCTGTATGCCTCAAACCTGGAAGAGCAGCTTGGCATTCGACGCTGAGATTCCTGGCGGAATCAAGGCCACTGTTGAAGGCATCTACAACAAAGACATCAAGTCTGTTGCTGTTACCAAGCTCGGCATCGTCCGCACCGAGAACGACATTCAACTTCCCGGCGAACCTGATGCCAGATGGAATTGGACCAGCGAAGGCGTCGTCAACTCTTTGAACAAGAGCGTGACTCCTTATCTGATCACGAACTCCGAAAACAACGGCTATTACTACTCTGTCACGGGTCAGTTGAGCAAGGACTTCAAGTGCGGTCTCAACCTGATGGCTGCCTATACTTACTCGGAAGGCAAGAATGTCATCGATGGTATTGGTGACCAAGTGACATCTGCATTCACCACGAACACCTTCGGCATAAATGGCTCGAATGCCCACGAATTGGGTTACAGCTCATACGTTACACCTAACCGCGTACTCTTCAACGCCGGCTGGACTTGGGCTACGGGTCAGCACACCACCGAGCAAATCGGCCTCTACTATGAAGGTTACAACCTTTGCTATGTGGGAGACTACAGCTATGCAAGATACAGCTACACTGAGTTTATTCAGAGTGGCACTTACCAAAACAGCGTCAACGGCGACCAAGGCGCTCACAGCTTGATGTACATTCCTACGGAAGCCGAACTTAAGGCAATGCCCTTTAATGATGTTACGAATACTGATGGAGAAGTCATCCAAACTGCTGATAAGAACCGCGCCGCTTTTGAAGAGTTCATTCAAAACGACAAATATTTGAGCACGCACCGCGGTAAGTATGCAGAACGTGGTGGTGCTATCGCCCCTTGGAGACATACCATCAACTGCAAGTATGAGAGAACCTACAAGTTCAAGGGCGGCGAAAGCATCAGCTTTGGTGTTGACGTGAAGAACATTGCCAACCTGATTAATAGAAGTTGGGGTAATGTCCAAAGACTCTCCACCTCAAGCATCCTGAGAGTGAATGGTAAAGGTACCCTGGAATCTCCTTACACTTACCAATTCATGAATCCAACTTGGAACGAATACGCCAGCACGCTCTCCACTTGGTCAGCTGCTTTGAACCTCAGATTCAACTTCTAAACCTATGCCGTTGTAGAGACGGTGTCACACCGTCTCTACAGCATAGCACATCAAAAAAAGCACTCCAACTCGGGGTGCTTTTTTGTACACGTTGATGAAAACAAAAAAAAGAAAAGCACCCCGAATCCGAGGTGCTTTTTTGTTGGCTTCATTGCCGTAGGATCATTCCTCTGCGATCTTCAGCTTGTCCTCGAGGACCTTGAGGTCTTCCTTGGCCTTGTTGATCTTCTTCTCGTACTCGGCTCGCATCAGCTCTGAGTTCTTGCTGCTGGAGAAGAAACCGATGTTGTTCTCCATGGCAGCGATTTCGTCGCGCAGCTTCTGGATGCGGGTCTGCAACTTGTTGCCTTCCCTACGCACACGGTCGCCAGCGTTCGGATCGTCTTTCCAAGTTTCCATCATCTCGCGAAACTCGTTGGTCGAAGCCTCGTTCTGGTTCTTGCGCATCGTGTCGAAGAAACCATCGATGAGCTCGCGGTACTCTTTATTGATGGCATCCTTGTACTTCATCGGCACATAGCCGATTTCGATCCAACGCTTCTGGAACGCCTTGATGGCATCCATGTTCTCGTTGCGGTTCGGGCCGACTTGGAAGGCCTTGATTTCCTCAAGCAAGGCTTTCTTGGCAGCCAGGTTGGCTTCTTCCTCGGTGCGACGACCGCTGAAGTGCTCGTTCTTGCGGGTGAAGAAAGTGTCGCAGGCGGCACGGAAACGCTTCCAGATCTTGTCGGCATGACGCTTCGGCACGGGACCGATGGTCTTCCATTCTTCCTGGAGCTTCTTCATCTGCTCAGTGGCGTTCTTCCATTCTGTCGATTCCATCAGAGCCTCGGCTTCGATGCAGAGTTGGGTCTTACGTTCGAGGTTTTCCGTTTGTCTGTCTTTCAAGCCAGCGAAGAATTCCTTCTTCTTGGCAAAGAAAGCGTCCATGGCGCCACGGAAACGCTGCCAGATTTCCTCGTTGTCTTTTTTGTTGGCGGGACCAACGGTCTTCCACACACCAAAGATCTCAGAAAGTTCGGTCGACTTCTTCTGCCAAGCATTGACGCTGGTGTAGTCTTCAGCGATAAGTGCTTCAGCCTTTTCGCACAGTGCCTTCTTGGCTTCAAGGTTGGCGGATTGTTCACCCTCAATCTGAGCGTAATGCTCGCGGCGGATCTGATTGATCTTGTCGGTAGCCGCCTTGAAACGTTCCCAAATCTCGTCCTTCTTGTCCTGAGGCACAGGACCGACCTCCTTCCAATCCTCATGCAGCTTCTGCAAGGCCTTGAAAGCCTTGGTGATTGACTTCTCATCGAGGAGTTCCTCAGCCTTCTCGCAAAGTTCGATTTTTGCGTCAAGGTTCTTCTTCATGTCGAGGTCACGAAGTTCGCGGCCAATGCGGACCTTGTCAAAGAACTTTTCCACAAGGAAATGGTAGTTGTTCCAAAGGTTGGAGTTCTCGGCAGCCGGCACAGGGCCGATCTCCTTCCAACGGTCTTGCAGGCCACGGAAGTCATCGTAGGTCTTCTTCAGCGAGTCGTCGGAAGCAATGATTTCCTTCAGCTCATCGAGGATGGCTTGCTTCTTGGCCAAGTTTTCAGCCTTCTGCTTCTCCATATCCTCGTTTTGCTTCGCACGGTTGGCCTTGAAGATGCCGAACGCGGCATTAAAGCGCTGTTCGACGGGGTCTTCCGTATGTTGGAAACTCTCGGCCTCACCACCACCTTGGAGGAACTTGTCGAGTTCGTTGTCCAGGTCTTCCTTGTTCAACTTATTGAAATGGAGACGGATAGCCGCAACCTTATCCTTGATGTTTTGGACATCGGAGTCTTGCACGAGTTCCTCGAGCATCTCCACAAGTTGCAGTTTGTTGAGACCGTCAAGATCGGCATTGTCTTCCACCAGTTCTTCCTCGTCAGGCTCGGCGACGTCCACCATCTCAGGCATTACCTCGTCGGCTTCAGGAGCCGTCTCGGCAATTGTTTCGGCCACGAGGGTGGCGACCTCGATCCTCACCTTAGCGGGCAGAATGCTGGGTTGAATCAGTTTGACAATCTTCTTTTTTTCGTTACCGTCGATGGCTTTCTTGGAAGCCTTCGTCGTCATTGCATTCTCAATGCCTTCCTCCATAGAAGGGTTTTGAGTCAGTTGTTCGTTGTTTTCCATTTCAATTCGTTTTACGACCAAGGAACGCCTTGATCCCTATTAACAATAAAGCGTGCAAATATATAAAAATTTTGGAAACGTATGGGCAAATTATGGGCAAATTTTCCATCATGAAACGAAAAAGGAGTCACAAACCCTTGTAACTCCTTGATTTTCATGTCGGGGCAAAAGGATTCGAACCTTCGACCCCCTGCTCCCAAAGCAGGTGCGCTAGCCGGACTGCGCCATACCCCGAAAAAAAAGACGATTCATCATCGTCTTCCTTCTTTCGCTTCGAACCCCCGGTACCCATTGCTGGATACGACAGTTTAGCAAACTGTTGGTTTCAGCCACTCACCCACCTCTCCTCGGCTGTGAATTGCGGTGCAAAATTAGGCTTTTTTCTGTTACCTGCAAGCGTTTTTTGCATATTTTTTTGAAATTTGTTATTTATACATTGGTTATCAGCAATATAAATCTAATTAAAATAGAAAAAGGAATGGGATTCCATTCCTTTTTCTTACTTTTTACATAGCCAAAGGCGGTTATTTTGCTTCAGTCAGGTCGACAATTTCGGCTTCAGGAGCATTCTTCTGCACCGAAGCAATACCATTCTTCATGTTTACCCCATTAGCATACATTTGGCTGGTACCGATAACTTGACCATTAGTGGCCATCAAATTGAAATAGGGCTTGCCGTTGGAAGCTTCCTTGATTTCAAAACGCTTCTCGTCCATGCAATTCTTCTTGACAGACTCAATGCCATTCATACAGGTGGCTTTGGTCTTATAGCCTTGGCTAGTAAGGATGACTTGGCCGTTTGTGGCCTTCAGATTGAACTGGAACTCGCCGTTCTTTCTGCTGGTGATTTCAAATTTACCCATAATTATCTGTTTTAAGGTTGGTTTAGGCTGCAAATATACACTTTTTCATCGCATTGCCAAAAAAAATAGATTTTTTTTCATTGCAACCTGGCCAAAAGAACATCTCTATAGCTAGCCCCCACCGGCACCTTGTTGCCCGCCACGGTAACGTCCGACTTGTCAAGGTCTTGAATGTGCTTGAACGAGACAATGTAGGACTTGTGAACACGGACAAACATGTCCTTGGGCAGGATCTCCTCCAAGTCCTTCAAGGCAAACAAAGCCGTAATGCGACGCTGGGTGGTATGGAATGTGACATATTCGTGCTGTCCTTCAATATAAAGCAGGTCGTCATAGTTGATCTTGTAGAGCTTGTAGTCGGCCTTGACAGTGATGAAGTCGTTGGAACGGCTGACGGTGTCGCGCGGCTTGTCTTCGGTGCTCACTACGGGTTGCTCGCCTCCAATGGCCTTACTGACCGCTTGGAAGAAACGTGGAAAGTCGAAAGGCTTCAACAAGTAGTCGACTACCGAAAGGTTGAAGGCATCAACGGCATATTCCGAATAGGCCGTGGTGAAGATGACAGCCGGTTTGTGCTCCAAACTCTTCACCAGCTCCAATCCCGTCAGGTCGGGCATCTGAATGTCAAGAAACATGATGTCAACCTGATAATTCTTCAAGGCATTCATGGCCTCGAAAGCATTGGAGCAGACGGCCACAATCTGTAAGGAATCCACCTTCGAGACGTAGTCCTGCAACAGTTTCTGGGCCAAATATTCGTCATCCACGATGACCACATTGTATTTCTCTTTCATAGTTCAATCTTAACCGTATATGTACCGTTTTCTTGTTTAATATCAAAATCATAGCTTTCGCCATAATGCAACATCAGGCGTTGCTGCACGTTTTTCTGCCCGATGCCCGATTTCTTCGCCACTCCCATATTGCCATTAAATGGTTTGACGTTGGGGGCAACCGTGTTTTCGGCAACAAAGCTAAAGCTGTTGCCCGACTGCCTAATACTGACGTGCACGAAGCCTTCGGGATGGGTCTCCAAACGGCTGTATTTGAAGCAGTTCTCAATGATGGGTTGAAGCAGCATAGGGGCAATCATAAAGTCCTCTTTTTCGATGTCCTGTTCCAACACCACGTCGCGTTCACCGCCCATACGCATCATCTGGAAGTCGATGAAGTTCTCAATATAGTTGATTTCCTTGCTCAATGGGATGATTTCGGCCTGACAGTCGACAAGCACATAGCGCAACATCTCAGAGAGCTTCAACACGCCGTCGGCGGCATTGTCGTCGTGGGTGTATACCATTGAGTAGATGTTGTTCAAGGCATTGAAAAGGAAATGCGGATTGATCTGCGACTTCAAGTAACGCAGCTCCATGTCGAGTTTCTCGCTCTTCAGCTGGTCAGAAATGATTTTTTCCTCGTTCTCCTTGCGCTGGTAATAGAAAATCACCACAATGGCATAGACTGCGATGAACCAAATCAAACGCACCAAGAAAGCGACAAAAAATCGCTGGAAAGCAAAAAGCTCTTCGAATGGTGTCCCTGAGATGAAATGCAACAGGCAGACATCGATGATGGTTGAGATCGCTGCCCATACAGGAATAACAAAGATGGACAAGAGGATGAAAAGCACAACCCTGCCCTTTCGCAGCAAATACTCTACCAACACCTTATTGATAATGGTAACCAACAGCACCACCATGCCCACAAAACAGAGCGAGCTGGCTGCACGGAAAAGGTAGTTGACATTAGAATGTACGGCGAAGAAAACGACAAACAGCACAATCCAAATCACGCCCCATTTGTAAAGGCGTTCCAACAAGTCGAGGTTGGCGGTTGGCAGGGTCGGCAACGTGCGTTTCTTCATCTCCTCAGAATTTGAATGCAAAAATAAACCTTTTGGATTAATTTTCATTGAATCGACATAATATTTCGTTGAAAACTACGTCTACAAAGCACAATTATTCCTACTTTTGCACCTTATTAATTTAAACGTTCCAAGTATCGAGCATTATTCCAATGAAAAGACTGATTTTTAATACATTAGCAATTATAGCGCTTTGCACTATACCTATTTTTTCACATGCACAAGAGCCTTTGAGGCTCACCCTAGAACAAGCTTTGGAAATTGCCTTGTCGGAAAGCAACACCGTAAAGATTGCCGACATGACCGTAGAAAAGTCGGGATACGCGAAAAAAGGCAGCTATGCCTCGCTTTACCCGAACGTCAGCGTGAGCAGTTCCTATCAGCGTACGCTGAAAAAGCAGGTCATGGTGATGGACATGGGCGGTCAGGCCATGGAGATCAAGGTGGGTCGCGACAACAACATCAACGCCTCGGCTTCCGCCAGCATGCCTTTGGTGAACGCCTCGCTGTGGGAGAGCCTCAAATTGTCGGGAATGGATGTGGAGATGGCGGTGGAACAAGCCCGCTCGTCGAAGATCGCTCTAGTCAAGCAGGTGAAACAGGCCTTCTATGCCGTGCTGCTGGCACAAGAGTCGCATAATGTGATGAGCCAAGTCTACGAAAACGCACAGAAGAACTACGAGAAGACCATGCAACGCTTCAATGTAGGCAAGGCCTCGGAGGTGGAACGCCTTCGTGCCGAAGTAACCATGCTCAACGCCGAGCCTAACGTGTCGAGCGCCGAAAACGCAGTACTCCTCGCCACATGGCAGCTGAAAGCCGTCATGGGCGTCGACCTCGGCACCGACATCGAAGTGGCGGGCAACTTGAACGACTACACTTCACAGATGCTGTCGCCCTACACCTTGGAAAACGACCTCAGCAATAACAGTTCTTTGCTTCAACTTGACATTCAAGACCGCATGCTTGAATCGACCATCAGGATGCAGAAGAAGCAATACCTGCCCACCCTTGCCGCCAACATCAACTATAATTATAGCGCCATGGGCGACGACAAATTGAGTTGGTTCCCCTCCTCCACTGCCGCCTTGAGCCTCAGCATCCCGGTGTTTGACGGTTTCCAAAAACACAACGCCATCAAACAAAGCCAGGTGACACGTAACATGCTCGCCCTGCAACGCGAAGACGCCGAGCGCAACCTTCGTATCGCCATGCGCAACTACAATGACCAGATGGCACTCTGCGTGAAAAACTACGAAGCCGCCAACGCCACCGTTGAAATCGCCCAAAAGAGCTACGACATATCAGCCAAGATGTACGAAGTGGGTAAAGCCACCTTGGTGGAGCTCAATGACGCACAATTGGCTCTGCAACAAGCACAACTCACCCAGGCTCAGGCCGTATACAACTTCATGGTGACTAAAGCCTCATTGGATGAATTGATTGGAAAAGAATAAATTTGGCTTATGGCCGTTAGCTGTTAGCTATTAGCCATTAGCTCAGTTGCTGCCAAGCTAATGGCTAACGGCTAAAAGCTAAAAGCCCACAGAAGCCAATATTGAATTTTGAATCTTTGAATAATTAAAAACAAATCAATGAAATATCTCAAACTCAGTATCATCGCTCTTGCCGCTGCCGTCATGATGACCGCATGCGGAGAAAAAGAAACCAAGACTAACACGACTACAGGACAAGGGGCACCAAAAGCTGCACCCGTAGTGAGCGTCATCACGGCGCAGGCCGAAGACGTCGACATCACGAACACCTTCACCGCCAACATCGAGCCTTTTGCGACGAACAACATCGTTTCGCAGACGGCTGGCCGCATCGTGAGCATCAGGACCGAAGTGGGACAAAAAGTGCGTAAAGGTCAGCTCTTGGCCACCATGGACGACGTGAACCTTGCCAAGACCCGTATGCAATACGTCAACGACTCAACCGAGTTGGCGCGCCTCACCGAGCTCTATAACATCGGCGCCGTCGCACAAGCCGACTACGACATGGCCAAACTAGCTTTGAATATCACGAAGAAAACCTATTACAACCTTGCCGAAAACACTTATCTCCGCAGCCCCATCAACGGTGTGGTGACTGCCCGTAACTACGACAGAGGCGACATGTACAGCATGACCCAACCCATCTTCGTCGTCGAGCAGATCCAGCCCGTCAAGATGCTGGTCAATGTGTCGGAGAGCCTGTTCACCCAAGTCAACCCGGGCATGGAATTCGACATCACCGTGGATGCCTACCCCAATGAGGTCTTCAAGGGCAAAGTGAACCTGCTCTATCCTACCGTCAGCGCCACCACCCACACCTTCCCCGTTGAAGTCGTCTGCCAGAATGCCGATGAGCGTCTGCGTCCCGGCATGTTCGCCCGCGTGACGGCCAACTTCGGCACCAACCACCATATCGTGATCCCTGATGTAGCCGTCGTCAAGCAGCAAGGCTCAGGCGAGCACTTCGTCTACGTGCTCCAGCCCGACAACACGGTGAAATACACCCTCGTTGAACTCGGCGTCCGTATGGGCAACCGTTACGAAATCGTCAGCGGCATCAACGAAGGCGACCGCATCGTCACTGAAGGACAAGTGAGACTTAAAGACGGTGTTTCTGTTACTGTTAAATAAATGCGGAATGATGAATGCTGAATGCTGAATTAAGGCGAAGCCCTGCATCGTATTACGACATTCCGCATTCATAATTCATAATTCATAATTCAACGAATATGAGTCTACAAAGAACAGCAGTAAATAATCCGGTGACGACGGCCTTGGTGTTTGTCGCCATCGCCATCTTCGGCATCTTCTCCCTGATGAACCTCTCCATCAACCAACTACCTAACATGGAGACCAACTTCATCATGGTGATGACTTCCTATCCTGGAGCCAGTGCCGCCGATATTGAGACCAACATTTCTAAGACCTTGGAGAACACGCTGAATGCCGTCCCCGACCTGAAGCACCTCTCCTCCACCTCGCGTGAGAACACCTCGGTGCTGTCACTAGAGTTTGAGAGCGGCATCGACATCGAGACTGCCACCAACAACGTGCGCGACAAGATCGACATGGTGCGCAACTACCTGCCTGACGGAGCCACCAACCCCGTCCTGTTCAAGTTCAACGCCGAGGACATGCCTATCATGCTGCTCAGCGTGACGGCCGAAGAGAGCCTGCCTGCCTTGGACAAGATCATCGAAGACCGCGTCACAACGCCTTTGGCGCGTGTGAGCGGTGTGGGTACGGTGTCGGCCAACGGTGCTCCGAAGCGTGAGATCCAGGTCTATGTCGACCCGAACAAGCTGGAGGCATACAACCTCACCTTGGAAAGTATCTCCAACACCTTGGCCACGGAAAACCGCAACGTGCCTGCAGGTTATATCGACATCGGTTCCAACAGCTACAGCTTGCGTATCCAGAAGGAGTTCACCTCAGCCAAGGAAATGGAGAACGTCATTGTAGGCTCACGTGGCACCGCACCTATCTATCTGCGCGATGTGGCCACCGTCAGAGACGGCTCGGAGGAACGCATCCAGGAGTCGTACAGCAACGGCCGCCAAGGTGCCACCATCGTCATCCAGAAACAGACTGATGCCAACGCTGTCAACGTCATCAAAGGCATCAAGAAACAGCTGAAAGAGATTGAGCCCACCCTGCCTTCCGATGTTAAGCTGAACATCATCGTTGATGGTTCCACCTCGATTCAGAACACCATCAACAGCTTGCGCGACACCATCTTCATCACCTTCATTCTGGTCATGCTTGTGGTGTTCATCTTCCTCGGCCGTTGGCGCGCCACCTTCATCATCGTTTTGGCCATCCCGATCTCACTGCTGGCATCATTGATTTATCTGTTTGCCACTGGCAACACCCTGAATATCATCTCCATGTCATCACTGACCATCGCCATCGGTATGGTCGTGGACGACGCCATCGTGGTGCTTGAAAACGTCACCACCCACATCGAGCGTGGCTCTAAGCCCAAAGAGGCGGCCGTGCATGCCACCCAAGAGGTACAGCTGTCCGTCATCGCTTCCACCCTGACCATGTTGGCCGTGTTCCTGCCCTTGACGATGATCAAAGGCACCACGGGCGTGATGTTCAAGCAGTTGGGTTGGATCGTTTCCATCATCATGATCGTCTCCACCATCGGTGCTTTGACATTGGTGCCGATGATGTGTTCCCGCATGTTGGTGATGAATCCCCACCAGAGCAACTTCCACAAGGCCATCTTCCGTCCCATCAACAAGGCTTTGGATGCCATCAGCAACGGCTATGCCCGCCTCATCAACTGGAGCGTCAACCACCGTAAAATCGTCATCTTTGGCATGTTGGGATTGTTTATCCTGTCTGTCGTCTTCCTCGCCCCGACCTTGAAGACCGAAATGATGCCCAAGATGGACGAAGGCCGTTTGAGCATCAACATCGAGCTGCCTACGGGTACGGGACAAGACGTCACTGGTGCTTTTGCCAAGAGCCTTGCCGAAGACTTCATGGCCATCCCCGAGGTGAAGATATGTAACTACAGCTTCGGTCAGGCCGACTCCGACAATGCCTTTGCCTCGATGCGTAACAACGGCACGCACATCATGTCGTTCAACCTGCGTTTAGGCACCAAGACCGAACGCCGCAAAGCTGGTCTGCGCAAGACCAGCGAGGTGGCCGACGAGATCCGCGCCAAACTCAACGCCATGCCCGAGATCAAGAAAGCCAACGTCAACGAAGGCGGTGGCGGCATGGGCGGCATGAGCACCGTTCAAGTCGAGATCTATGGCTATGACTTCAACACCACCGACCGCGTGGCCAACGAAATCGCACAGAAACTCCGCGACCGTGGCATCCTACAAGTCATCGTGGGTCGCGACGAATACACACCTGAGTATCAGGTCGACTTCGACCGCGAGAAGCTGGCTCTCAATGGCTTGAACAGCACCACGGCTGCCACCTACGTCAAGAACCGCATCAATGGCTCGGTGGGTTCCTACTACCGTGAGGACGGTGAGGAATACGACATCCGCGTGCGCTACGCCCCCGAGTTCCGCAAGAGTGTGGAAGACATTGAGGACATCAAGATCTACAACAGCTACGGACAGCCCGTCCGCGTGGGCGACCTCGGCGAAGTAGTCGAATCGTTAACACCGCCTCAGATCCAGCGCAAGGACCGTGAACGTATGGTCAGCGTCACCGCCGTCGTCGGCAAGGGACAGGTGCTGAGTGATGTGGTCAAAATGTGCCAAGAAGTCATCGAAGACACCGCCATCCCGCCTGAGATTTATCCCAAAATCGCTGGTGACTACGAGACCCAACAAGAGATGTTCGGTGACCTGCTCACCCTGCTCATCCTTATCATCATCTTGGTTTACATCGTGATGGCCTCGCAGTTCGAGAACCTCATGAAGCCTTTCGTCATCATGTTCTCTGTGCCCTTCACCTTCACTGGTGTCCTGCTTGGCTTGTGGGCCACTGGTACTGCTTTGGGCGCCATGGCCTTCGTGGGTATCTTGATTCTGATGGGTATCGTCGTGAAGAACGGTATCGTGCTCATCGACTACACCACCCTGCTCGAAGAGCGTGGCGTAGAAGTGAAGGAAGCCACCGTGCAAGCCGCCCGCTCACGTCTGCGTCCTATCTTGATGACCACCTTGACAACAGTTTTGGGTATGATTCCTATGGCCATTGGTCGTGGCGAAGGTGCTGAGATGTGGAATTCGTTGGGTACCACCGTTGCTTGGGGCTTGACGGTTTCGACCTTGATTACGCTGTTGCTGATTCCGGCATTGTACTGTTCCCTTGAAACTCGTGCTGTACGCCGCAAGAGACGTAAAGCCGAAGAAGCCTTAACTAAAACCGAAAACATCCGTTAATCATGAAAGCAATACTCATAACATATAATCAGGCATATTACGACGAGATAGCTGCCACGCTCAACGACAATGGCGTAAAAGGCTTCACGGAATGGAACGAAATCAAAGGCCACGGCAGCAACACGGGTGAACCGCACTACGGCACCCATGCCTGGCCGACCTTGAACAACGCCATCATCAGCATCGTCGACGACGACAAAGTGGACGGCATCCTCAACCAACTACACGAAAAAGACCTCAAGACCCCGGATTTGGGGCTGAGGGCTTTCAGTTGGAATATTGAGAAGATGATTTGAAGCCTTATTTCTTCACATAATTACTCTGATACTTGAACAAGATAAACTTGTCCGCATTGATGTCGTAATCGATGGAATGGACACAGAAGCGGCAGTACTCGTAGGTGCCGTCGTCCAAAAGCAAGCGTCCCACATAGCCGTCCTGTAGGTTGATGTGCTCGATCGTGTCCGACCAACCGTCCTTGGGAATCTTGTTGACCATCTTCAAACGGTACACCAAATCCTTCACAAAGGCAAACTCCACCTGACTGGAGCCCGTGTTCACCATGTTGAAATCGCTATCGGCAATGATGTTCACATCACCCTGCGAGAAGAAGTTGACACCCTCTGCCCTATTCATAAAGAGCACGGCCACATCATAATCCACATCGCGATTGTCGCAGGCACACAAGCCCAGACACAAGCACAAAGCTATAAGTATATTTTTGACTCTCATAATATTAAGTATTATCATCCTCCAATTTCATCCAATTCCAGCCATCGCAGTTCTTTCTCGTCCAACAAGTCCTTGATTTCTTGCAATCGGTTGCCCATATCCTGCAGTTTCTGATAGTCGGTTTCGCTATTCAAGGCTTCTGTAAGGTTTATCTTCTCTTTTTCAAGGGCTTCCATTTCTTGCGCAAGCATCTCGTATTCACGCTGTTCCTTGAATGAGCGCTTTACCTTCTCACGTTGCTTTATGGGCTTAAGCTCTTCTTTCTTCTGCGCCGACTTCTCTTTGCGTTCCTCCCGCTGCTTGGCATCCAAGTAGTCCTTGTATTGGCTGTAATTGCCCATGAAGCCCTTCACCACGCCATCACCTTGGAACACAAAGAGTTGGTCGACAACCTGATCCATGAAGAAACGGTCGTGAGATACCACTAGCAAACATCCTTTGTAGCCTTGAAGGAAGTCCTCCAACTTCTGTAAAGTCAGCAAATCCAAGTCGTTGGTGGGCTCGTCAAGAATGAGGAAGTTGGGGTTCTGCACCAAGATGGTCAACAAATAGAGCCTACGCTTCTCACCACCGCTGAGCAAAGCCACAGGTTGGCGATGCATCTTGTAGGGAAACATGAAATGCGCCAACAGTTGGTCGGCAGTATAAACCTTGTCTTTGCCATAGGTCATCACCTCGGCAATATCGCGCACGGTGCTGATTACAGTTTTGCTTTCGTCAAATTGTATGCCTTCTTGGCGATAATAGCCGTAAGTCACGGTCTCGCCCGTCTTCACCCGACCTCGGTCAGGCTGCATCGCGCCGGTGATGAGATTCAAAAAGGTGGACTTCCCCACTCCATTCTTGCCAATCAACCCAATGCGTTCGCCACGCTTGAAGACATAGTCGAAGTCTTTGAGCACCGTCAGGTCGCCAAACGACTTCGACACATTGCTGAGTTCCAATATCTTGCCTCCAAGCCGCTGCATCTGCAGGCCAAACTCAAGGCGCTCGTCCTGTTCTTGGTATCTCGAACGTTCCTTCAAGTCGTAAAAGGCATCAATGCGGCTCTTCGACTTGCTGGTACGCGCCTGTGGCGTGCTACGCATCCATTCCAGCTCGTATTTCAGCAGTTGGCTGTTACGCTCGGCAGTGGCCCGCTTCACCTCCTCACGCTCGCGACTCTTCTGCACATAATAGTCGAAGTTGCCGTTGTGGGTGTACATCACGCCCTGATAGAGTTCAAAGATCTTGTTACATACGCGGTCAAGGAAATAACGGTCGTGAGTCACCATGAGCAGGGTCATGCTCGACTGGGTGAGGAACTTCTCCAACCACTCCACCATCTCCACATCGAGATGGTTGGTAGGTTCGTCAAGGATAAGGAAATCAGGCTCATGCAATAGCACCAAGGCCAAAGCAAGGCGTTTCACCTGTCCGCCCGACAATTCGTCGACCGACTGTTCTAGATTGGTGATGGCAAAACGCGTCAAATATTGCCGCGCCTTAAGATGCTGTTCCTCATTGAGGTCGGCCAACAAGTCGGAAATCCGTGTCCCAGCGGGATATACGGGCAACTGCTCCAAGTAGCCGATTTTGATGTCGTTGGCATAGGTGATCGTCCCCGAATCGGGCGACTCCTGCCCCACCAAAATCTTCAGCATCGTCGACTTGCCCGAGCCATTGGTGGCAATCAGTGCCGTCTTGTCACCCTTTTCAATACCAAAGGTGACATCTTCGAACAGCGTCTTGATGCCGTACGACTTGGATATCGCGTTGACCGACAGATAGTTCATTTCGCGAAACGCTTGACGTATTCAATGGGATATTGCGACTTCTCCGACACCTGTTCCACCGTCATGCCCGATGCAAACAACCGCTTGATGACGGCATCCATAGGCTCGCCGACCTCGATGATGTGGAAGTCAGGGTCATAGAAGCGGACAACACGTTGCCCCCACGGTGTTTCTTCCACGCCATGGACATACAGGATTTCGGAAAAGCCTCTCAAATAATCGATGAAATCATCAAAGTCCTCCTCTTCGAAGTACAGCTCGGCGTCGTTGCCATTCCTGCGCACCTTTGCGTTATGGATCATCTTCTTCCACTTCTTCATCTCTTGCAGCGCAAAGCCGCCTTTGAACTGGACGTTCTCGCCAAAGTTCATCTCAACGCGGTCGCCAATTACCTCTTCATAGAAGTTAATGGATCTCTCCATGTCAGTAACCACCAATAACGGGCATTTGAATTTCAGCATAGCTTGTAGTTTTGATAGCGCAAAAATAAGAAAAGCCTCGCATCTGCAGACACGAGGCTTCAACTTTTTGTCTTCACAAGGTTATTTCTTCTCCTTGGGCAGCACCACAAACTTGTAGATGCAAAGTTGATGGTACTCTTCTCCAGGTCTTAAAACCGGCACAGGAGCCAAGGTTTCATGGTTGATGGCATCGGGGAAGAACTGAGGCTCAAGAGCCAGACCTTCACGGTAGTTCAGAGTCTTGCCACACTTGCCTGTGCTATTTCCTTTGAAGAAGTTACCGCTATAGAACTGCATACCCACCTGGTCGCTCCACAGTTGCATCTCACGACCGCTCTTGGGCTCGGTCAGCTTGGCATTCCAAGTGTAAGCTTTCACATCCGTTTTGTCGATAATCCAATTGTGGTCGTAACCTTTGGCATTTCTCAGCTGCTCATCATCGGCAGCAATGTTGTCGCCAATGCGGTGTTTCTCGCGGAAATCGAACGGAGTCTCTTTCACACCGGAGAACTTGCCATTGGGAATCAAGTGCTCGTCGATGGTGGTCATATAGCGTGAGTTGATCTGCAGCTTATGGTCGAGGATGGTGCCATTGCCTTCGCCCTTCAGGTT
Source organism: uncultured Bacteroidia bacterium (assembly GCA_902794155.1). Taxonomy (GTDB): domain Bacteria; phylum Bacteroidota; class Bacteroidia; order Bacteroidales; family F082; genus Limimorpha. The sequence goes on along the minus strand of CADBGN010000032.1, from coordinate 10,156 downwards.
GAAGAAGGAATGGTGCGAGAAGTTGCACAACGTAGGCGCATCGGTAGTGGCGCTGTAACGGATCTGGAATTGATTGTCATGCGTCAGCGTGTAACTCATCGTCACGTCAAGGTTGCCCGGAAAACCGTCTTCACCATCGGCAAACACCGTATGCATCTCAATGACGCTGTCGTTGGCCGAAGTCACATCCCAAACGCGCTTGTCGGCACCAATGAGACCACCGTGAAGCGTGTTCTCACCGTCGTTCTTGGTCAGTTGATAGGCAACACTATCCAATGTGAACGAACCATTGGAGATGCGGTTGGCGCAACGGCCGACCACGGCACCAAGATAACGTTCACCATTGTTGTTCAAATACTTGTCGATATGGTCGTAACCCAGGACGATGTCCTCAAAGCTGTCGCGTCTGTCGGGCATCCAAAGGGCTACCACACGGCCACCATAATTGGTCACCTGCATCGTCAAAAAACCATTGTGCAAGGTATAAAGCGACACCTTCTTGCCCTCCACTTCCGTGTTGAAGTTTTCGGCAGGAATCAATTTGACTTCTTTCTTACGATTGCAACCGACTAATAATAAGGCAATTGCAAAAACAACTAATGCTTTTTTCATCTTTTTTGACATCAATTCTTCAAAAATCGAGCGGCAAAATTACAAAAACTCTTTTTTTCCTGCAAACACATTTTTATTCAGTTCTCACAACGCCTTGATAATCAACTTCCTTATGCTTACGCAAAAACTCGATCATCATCTCCTCCGAGGTCATGAACATGCTTTGGCCATCGTCCTCACTCTCAATCTCAACCGTCGAGGCCATGTAGCTGTTCATCGCCACCTTATATACTTTCTTCGTCGAGAAGTTTTCCCTTTCCATTTCAATCCAGACGTTGCGGCCGTCTTCGTCGACGGAATAGGTCATGCCCGACACGAACGAAGGGAATCCGCCGTTTTTGCGGAAACTATTCACGATGAACCTCTTTACCTGGGCACCTGTCATCTCAAACACCACCACTTCGTTGTTGAACGGGTCGATGCTGTAGACGTCCTTCACGGTGATGGGGCCTTTCTTCAGGAAGTTGATACGCACACCGCCAGTGTTTTGGAAGGCAAAATCGGCGCCACTCATCTCACGCATGGCATCGGTCATCATGCAACCCAGTTCCTGCGGCGTCTCGAACTTCGTTTTGGCCACGGCGAGAGGCTCGTTCAAGGCGGGCGTGTCATTAAACTCATCCACCAGTTTCTTGATCTCTGGCTTCTCCTTGCGCACCTTGTTGACATCAAGGACCACAGCCTCCTTCCCTATCACCTTATGGTTTTTCACTTTCAGCTTCACCAAGGTAGCATATTTCAAGTGCGAACCCGACTGGGTGATGAGCACGCCATTGGTCTCAGACGGCCTTTCAATCAAAGTGTGGGAATGGCCTCCGATGATGGCATCGAGCCAAGGATTGGCCTGGGCAAGTTCCATATCGTCCTCTAAGCCACAATGCGAAAGCAGAACCACCACATCGTTTTCGTTCCTAAGATATTTGTATTCGGGCAACACCACTTTGGCATTCTTAAACCTCACATCTTTTACCCTATCCGGGTGCGTCCCGGGGATGCCGTCGTGGCGTATTTCAATTATGCCCACCACGGCCATTTTCACACCTTGTTGCTCGATGGTCACAAAAGGCTTGAAATCGAGACCGACCTTCTGGAAGTCGTACACATTGGCGCATAGAAAAGGAAACTTGGCCCTTTCAAGGTCGTTCCTTAAATTGTCGACATCACCGTCCCACTCATGGTTGCCCAAAGTACAGAGGTCGAAACCTATCCGGTTCATCAGCTCAATCATGGGATAGTTGACAGGTTCATATTGGTCGTTGACAGGATTGCCCGTGCGGTTGTCGCCTGCCGAAAAGAGCAGCAGGTCGGGATAAACGGCACGCAGGCTGTCGACCATCGTGGCAAACTTGGGGAACATGTCGATGCTGGAATGCATATCGTTGACCGACAGGATGACGATTTCGGCATCGCCCGCCGTTGTGGCCTTTTCGGTTTTTCTCGTTTCAGCTTGCTGGGGCTCTTTTTTGGAGCGATTACAAAGCGTCAGCCATAAAACCACAGCCAAAAGGCCAAGCAGCAGGAACAACTTCTTTTTGTTCATAGGTTAAGTGATTAAAAGTGCGGCAAATTTATGAAAAAAGTTCTATTTTTGCGGCATCATGTCGAAGAAAAGCCAAAACGAATACCCCAGCGGGAGCAGGACGAGTTGGAAGGTGGTCATCACCTATCTGTTCGTCATTGCCCTTTGCGCGGCTTTGTTTTACTATATCTTCAACCTGAGAAAGAGCATCGATAACCAACGCTCCAACATCAACACGCAACACGACGCCCTCAACTGGGTCAACAACTTCACCAAGAACGTGCATGCCGCACAAAATGCGGCCAACCTTTACGCCTTCACCGAACAGGCCAAATACAGACGTGAATTTAACGCTTACCGCGATGCCATCAAGAACCAGACTGACTCACTGCTCTTGTTCGAAATCAGCGAAGACAACAAATTGATGGTGAACGAGATAGACAACCTCATCAGGAGCAAAGGCAGACTTAGCAACGAGTTGTCGAAACAGTTCCACGACTTCAACCCCTTGGCCGAATTCGACCGCACCATCGACGACTACCGCCCCCCGAAGCCCGAAGAAGAGATTGTGGTCACCACCGTGTCGAAAGACACCATCATCCATGTGCCAAAGAAGGCGGAGAAAAAGAGCTTCTGGCAACGCGTCGGCCAGGTCTTCGACTCTTCGGAGGAACAGGGAGACAGCCTGGTGCATGTCTCCATCGAACAGAGCGACACGCTTCGCATCCAGCACCAAGGCCAAGACTCCGTCAACATCCTCGCCGACCTGCGCGTGCTCTCCGACAAAGCCAAAACCGAGTATTGGAACAAGATCAAGCAATACGAGAAAAAAACGCAGGAACTGGTGAAGGCCGACAACCAACTCTCGGAACAGATTTCCTCCTTGCTCATTCGCCTTAACCAAGAGATCCTCGACTCCACCATCAAGGAAATCGAAAAAAGCGAGGAAATCATCCAAGAAAACACACGGTACTCCATCCTTATCGGTGCCGTCACGCTTGGACTTATCATTATATTCATTATACTGATAATCAGTGATGTAAACAAAGGTTATCGTGCCCGTCGCGCCGCCGAGGAAGCCAAACGGAAGACCGAGGAAATCATGGAAAGCCGCCACAAGCTGCTGCTCTCTGTCACCCACGACATCAAGACCCCGCTGAGTTCCATCATGGGCAACGTGGAACTCATGGACAAGTCAAAGAACGAGAAAGAATTCAGCTCCATACAGCAATCCGCCGACCACATCCTCAACCTGCTGACCAACCTCTTGGAGTTCTCGAGCCTCGAACAAGGCAAGCTGAAAGTCAGCAACGAAGCCTTCAACCTGCGCCAACTCTGCGACGAGACCGCCGAGATGTTTGAGCCCATAGCCCGCCACAAGAACCTGCAGTTTATCTACGAGCCTTCCATCGAAGAAGACTGCACCATCCTTTCCGACCGACTGAAAATCAAACAGATACTCAGCAACTTGATTTCCAATGGCGTCAAATACACCTTGGAAGGCAGCGTCACCTTCAAGGCACGCATGGGGCGCAACCTGATTGTATTCGACATCACCGACACGGGTGTAGGCATTCCTTCCGACAAGTTGGAAGAGGTATTCAAGCCCTTCGTACGTATCGAAACCTACAACCAGTTCGCCGAAGGTAGCGGCTATGGCATGTCGGTGGTCAAAGGTCTTGTCGACCTCCTCGGAGGCCAGATCCAAATCGAGTCGGAAGTCGACAAAGGCTCGCATTTCGAGGTTAGGATTCCTGTAGGCGTCGTGGAGTCGTCGCCCGAAGCCAAAGAAGAGCTTGTGGACAACAAAAAGAGCCTGAACATCCTGATTATTGACGACGACAACACCCTTCTTTCCGTCATCGACACCATGTTGCACCGCCTCGGGCACCAAGCCATCCCCTGCAGGTCGAAAAGCGACGTAGAGGGTGCCGTAGCGCAAATCGCTGATTATGACTATATTCTCACCGACCGAGAGATGGGTGCCCTCACCGGCAACGACATCCTCCATATCTTTAAGGAAACCGATGCCAACAAACCTGTCATCTTGATGACCGGGCGCATCGAATACACCAACGAAAAAGCCAAGAAAGAAGGCTTTGATGGATTCCTACAAAAACCATTCAATTTAAAGCAGTTAGAAAGCTTATTCGGAAGTGTCGCTTTAAGTGAAAACGAAGAGGAAATCGCCTTTCCCGACTTCCCCAATTTCAGCGAAATGATGGGCAACGACAAGGAAGCCATGACCGACATCTTGACCGTCTTTGCGCAGTCGACAGCCAATGACTTGGTTTCGATGAACACTTTAATTGAACAATCTGATTTCGTTGAAATGCAAGGACTTTGCCACAAGATGCTTCCCATGTTTATCCAATTGGAACGCGACACCACCTTCCTTGCTAGGATGAATGCCATGCGCGGCAAGAACGAGACGGAAGACGACTACCCGAACTGGAAAGAAGACGCCACCCAATTCATGGCCCAAACCGACGAATTGATGGACTTGTTGGCGGAGAAGTATGGGATTGGGTGAGGCTGCAAGGATGCAATCACCTCCATCGTTGAGGAAGATAGCTTGAAGGCCGAGGATTTCCTGCAAATCAATCCGATGGAGTTGATGTGACGTCTAGGATTTGTCGAATGTAGCCGACAAAAAATCGAATAATTTGCAAACTGCACTTTGCAAAATTTTTACGGAAAAAACTTGATTTGCCAAAAAGTCGCCCCGAAAAGTGTGCGAATTGGCAAAAAAGTAGCCTAGAAAAGTGGTAAATAATTGATAATCAGTAGCTTGATTAATAACTCCCTTTTTAGGCCGCGAATGAGTCTTGCTAACCTTGCCTTTTTTGCTTACGGAAGTGGCTTGAAAGATTTATAAACCGCACTTTGCAAAAATTGGGAAAAGACTGTCGGGTGGAGGGGGCAAAATAAAAATATTACGGTTATAAATGTGTTTATAATTTGCTATAATCCCATTGCTTAGTAGGTATTATGCCGTGTAAACTGAGCAGTTTGGCATATCTTGAATTTGGAAGGATGGCAAATTTGTTCGTGAAAACCCAATGATAAGGCCGTTTGTCTTTAGGCTTAAGTGCATCTATTTCAGGTGCTTTTTCTTTTAACCATTGTTTTAGCCAATCCAATTTTGCGATAACTGTTTGGATTTCACTCGTCGAACCAGGATGAATTTCGATGAAAAACGTTTCGTTTTTGTATTCTACAGCATAATCCCAACGAAAATTATCGGGAAACTTGTCTTTGGTTGATGAATCAATATCCAAACTGCCTCCAATCAAACGAGGATCAGGAACTACAAATTTTTGTCGCTCATTGTTCTTTATGGCACCCAAACCAGCTTTGAAATTGCCTTTGACATCATCCGTGTGCTCGACAGCGGTCTTTAATAAACTCGAATCTGGATTGTTATTCATTGTCGATGGAGTATTTCGAGACGACTTCTGAAACTTTGCTTGAAAACTCCGACAGGCCGCCCCATTCGGAAATGATACTGTTGGCGTCAGCAACATCTAACGTTGAAATGTCGTGTGACACAACTTTCCCGTTTCTGTTTCCACGTTTGAAATAGTATGTCTTAATATTCTTTTCAAACAAACCTTGAAGCATGTCACGGACTGGTGATGTTTCAGGGATGTTGAACATTTCATATAAAGCGTCATACTGATGTGTGTTGGCTTTCAAAACATTGAATCCCCATGCAAACTCAAGGAACACGGGCGAGTGTGTCGATACAATGACTTTGTAACCGCCAGCTTGAATCAGTTCCAAAATTTGTAAGATAACGCTGATAATCGCCTTGGGATGAAGACCCATTTCCGGCTCTTCGATGACAACATATTTGTATTTTTCCTTTTTAATCACTTTTGAAGGTGGCCCCGAAAGACAGTAAAACGCCAATAGCAACGGCATGAATTCCTTCTGTCCTGCGCTCCACGACATGAAAGGTATGCTCATGTTGTCCACATTCAGTACCATTTTTTTCTGTCCGGCACGTTCCTCCATCATGATTTTGGCATTATGGAAAATGCTCTCATCAAAAGAATGGCGAAGAAAACCTTTCAAACGGTTTCCCATCGGGAACAAAACATTGGCATTTCCTAAACCGTTTTGCATAAAAAGTCGCAAGGTCTCGCTGAAAGCACGAAGGATATAAGGCGATGAGCTGTCAAATTCCATGAAATTCTTTGGTCGGCCATCCGAAATGCTGAAAATGCGTTGTGCGGGGATATAAAACATCGACTCGTCTTTGTCATCTGCTTTTTTAGGCAGGCTTCTTTTGAGGAAAGCTTCACCATCGTATTCAATAAAAGAATCACCTTTCCAAATATCAGACATTCCTTCTCCGTAATAGACATTAAGAATGTTCTCGGTATTGTGCCCGATGATGTAATTGTATCTATCCAAAGTATTGATGACATGGTCGCGGTCGATGACTAACTTTAGGGTTTCAAGAGCAATGCTTTTTCCACTGGCTTGAGGACCAACTAGGATAGTCAAATCTCCGAAATCAAGAGAAACATCTTTAATTGGGCCAAAGTGCTTAATGATGAATTTTTCCATAGGATGTTCTATTTAGCGGCAAAGATACGCGAAAAAACTCAAATGCAAAAAGTTTGTCGCTTTTACAATCAAAACTACAACCTCATAGACACTTTCAACATATTAAACCAAAATTCTCTCATGGCAATTTCATAGTCTTTATCTTTCTGCTCTCTTAATAGATACGGATTGCTTATAAATTGAAGGCATTAGCTAGTGAAATAGATGTTTTGTTTAATGCCACTAAACAAATTCCTTTGTTTTTGTTTATTACATCTAAACAAATTGTTTTTCATGGGGAAATTGATGTCAGTTGTCGCCCCCTTTTTATAAAAGATGAAAAGTACTGAAAGGCTGAACAAGTTCCAAGAAAAGTTTCATCTCGATGCAATCTTCGTCGTTGTCGACGGTAGCCTCAAAGCAGAAGATTTCCTGCAAATCAATCCAGCGGAGTTGATGTAGACTCCCACTCCATCGCCGTCCGCATGGCCAGCATGATGGCCTCGCCTACCAAAGCAAAATCAGTTATTATGATTTCTATTCAACAATCGGAAAAATGTTCGTATTTTTGACACCTTAATCATATTATCCTATGTTAGAACTCACTATTGCCAAATCATTGAATAAAGCTTATCGGCAGATTCCTGTTGACCGCACAGTTTTCGATACATTCAAAAAACAGCTAAATATCCTTTATGAGCAGATTTCGACCATCAACACCGAAGAAAAACTCAAAGGTGACCTTATGGATTTCCTAAAGTTGTCGTTTTATGGGCAAGACTTCAAAGTTTCACCCAACGGAGATATCGACTGCGCAATCCATTTGGGCAATAGTATCGACAATCCTGTGGGCGTTATCTTCGAGGTGAAGAAGCCTACCAACGTATCAGAGATGATTACGAGGGAAGACCTTAATCGGAAAGCCTTACAAGAGCTGCTTCTATATTACCTTCGGGAGCGACACACGAAAAAGAATTTCCAGCTCAAACAACTTGTGGTCACCAATGTCTACGAATTTTTCGTCTTCGATGCTCAGGAGTTCGAGCGTTTGTTCTACTCCAACAAGAAACTCATCAAGCGTTTTGAGGAGTTCAATGCAGGAGAGCTAACGTCTGAGAAAACAGACTTTTTCTACAAAGAAATTGCTGCTGATTTTATTGCACAGGTGGTCGACCAACTGACCTTCACATGGTTTGACATCAGAAAATATAAAGCTTACCTTGAATCGGACAACGACAAACGCCTCATCGAGCTGTTTAAGTTCTTCAGCCCAGAACATCTTCTGAAAAAACGCTTCCAAAGCGACAGCAACTCGCTCAATACCAAGTTCTATAGTGAGTTATTGTACATCATTGGACTCGAAGAGATTGAGGAGAAGGACAGCCACAAACGCATCATTACCCGTCGAAACAAAAGTGAACGTCACCAAGCATCCATCCTCGAAAACGCAATCAACATTTTGGATAGCGAAGATTGTTTGGATGATGTTAAAAACCGTTTTTCCTATGGAGGAAACCGTGAAGAACAGCTTTTCAATGTTGCCCTTGCTCTAACTATTAATTGGATCAATAGGGTTTTGTTTCTGAAACTCTTGGAAGCACAGCTTGTCAAATATCATAAAGGCGATAGTACTTATGCATTTATGAAGCCCTCCGTCATTCCAGACTATGACGAATTGAACAAACTGTTTTTCCAGGTTCTTGCCAAACGTGTTTCCGACAGGTCCGATTCAATCAATGAAAAGTATAGAAAGGTGCCATATCTTAACAGTTCATTGTTTGAGGTGAACCAGCTGGAACGTCAAACCATAAAGATTAGTGGATTGGACAACAGCGAACTCCCTCTTTTTGCCAGCACTGTTCTCAAAGACGGCTCAAAGCCCCGCTACAAGCAGCTCCCGACGCTTCGTTATTTGCTTGAATTCCTTGATGCATACGACTTTGCAAGCGAAGGTTCCGAAGAGGTCCAAGAGCAGTCAAAGACCCTTATCAACGCTTCTGTCCTCGGTTTGATTTTCGAAAAAATCAATGGCCACAAAGACGGTTCCGTATTCACCCCTGGGGCCATCACCATGTATATGAGCCGCGAAGCTATCCAACAAACGGTAGTACGCCGTTTCAACGAAGAAATGGATTGGACTTGCAAGGACTACGACGCCCTCAAAAACAAGGATATAGATGATCTTGCTCGTGCCAACGCCATTGTTGATTCCATGCATATTTGCGACCTGGCAGTTGGTTCTGGCCACTTCCTTGTTTCTGTTCTTAACGAAATCATCCGTACCAAATACGACCTTGGAATACTGGTTGACAGCACTGGCAAGCGAGTCAAGAAGCAAGAATACAGCATTGACATTGAGAACGACGAGCTCCTTGTTTCCGACGAGGACGGCAATCCTTTTTCCTATATTCCAGGCAATCCTGAAAGTCAGCGCATACAGGAAACCCTTTTCAACGAAAAGCGCAAAATCATCGAAAACTGTCTTTTTGGTGTAGACTTGAATCCCAACGCAGTAAACATTTGCCGTCTTCGCCTTTGGATTGAGTTGCTGAAAAACGCCTATTACACGAAGGAAAGCGGCTTCATCGAGTTGGAAACGCTTCCTAACATCGACATCAATATTAAGGTGGGCAATTCATTGTTGCACCGCTTCGATTTGTCTCAGGACATCTCTGGAATACTTCGCAAAAACGGCATTTCTATAAGCGATTATTGTCAGGCGGTCAACAAATATAAAAACGCGCACAGCAAGGATGAAAAGAAAACCCTTGAGGATTATTTACAGCAGATCAAGGGGAACCTTCGCACACAAATCGGGCAGAATGATCCTAAACTGAAAGAAAAGCAAAAACTAGAGAGTGAATTAAACGATTTGTTAGCGCCACAACTCTTTGAGATTAGCAAGAAGGAACAGGCGGCACGCGACAAAAAAGCGAAAGACTTGCAGAACAAGATCGCTAAACTTCAAAAAGAGATCGATGAGATTCATGACAATAAGGTTTTTGTGGATGCTTTCGAGTGGCGAATTGAATTCCCCGAAGTGCTTGATGAAAACGGCAAGTTTATCGGCTTTGATTGCGTCATTGGCAATCCGCCGTATATCCAACTTCAGAAAATGGGGGCGGATGCCGATGCGCTCCAAAAAATGAATTACCAGACCTACGAGCGCACTGGCGATATTTATTGCCTGTTTTATGAAATGGGCATGTCGCTACTTAAGCCTAATGCTCTATTATCGTTTATCACGTCAAATGGATGGATGAAAGCAGCATATGGTGAGTCTTTACGTGCACTACTATCTGAGAAATACCAACCTTGGTATTTAATTGACTTTTCAGGCTTCAAAGTATTTGACACCGCAACTGTAGATGTCAATATCTTGTCTGTAATCAAGACCAATACTAAAAACAAAGCAAAGGCTTGCTCAATAAAAAGAAACGAATTTGAAATCAATAAATTGAGCGATTA
>CADBGN010000031.1 GCA_902794155.1 uncultured Bacteroidia bacterium | reverse complement strand
GACATGACGGTAGAACTCGTCACTTTCCAAAATCAAACCGTCGTTGGTCGGGTCGTCTGTGTAAGGTTCAAGCAGTTTCGCGCCGCGTGAACCCAAGGCACCGTCGGCATAGATCTTCACGCTGCGGACGGTGAGCCTTTCCTTGTCGATGACACCTTGACGCATGAAGTGGTCCATCGTCTCATCATCGGGGTTGACCATGGCGTTGACGTGCATTTTGAGTTGCCCTGTCTGTTGCAGGCTATCGATAAGCTCGATGGTGGCGATGTCTTGTCCCGCATCCGTGACGCTGGTCAGGCCGACCGCCATGCAGTCCTCTTGTGCCTTGAGCAGGGCTTGGATGCTTTGCGCGGTCTCCATCTTAGGCACCAAGGCCTTGGCAGCGTCGGCAAGGTTGTCCAACAACACGCCCGTGCAACGACCTTCCTTGACGATGGCCATGCCGCCGTCCATCTTCGTGTTCGCATCGATGTTGGCTAATTCAAGAACTTCTTTGGAGACCAATACTGCATGTCCATCCACGCGGGTCAGCAGGACTTTCTTGTCGGGGAAGGTCTCTGCAAGTTTTTCGTTATCAGGGAACTCGGCCACCTCCCAAAGGTTCTGGTCCCAGCCGCGACCCAAGAGCCATTCGGCAGGGTAGAGGCTGGCGTGCACTTTGAGGCGTTCGATGACTTCATCGTAGGAGCGACAACCTTTCAGGTCGGCCCAGCGGACAAGGTTCTCGCCGTAGCCCGTGAAGTGGCTATGCCCATCCATGAAGCCAGGATACACCGCGTCACCTTGGGCATCGATGGTTTCCTTGGCGGCGTATTGGCGTATGATGGACTTTTCATCGCCAACGGCGACAAACTTACCGTTTTTCACGGCAAAGGCTTGGGCTTTGGAGAAGTCCTCGTCGACGGTGTATATATTGGCATTGTGGATGATGAGGTCGACGGGTGTTTTTTGGTTACAGGAGGTCATAAAGGTCAAAATTGAAGCGATGAATGCTAAAGTTATATGTTTTGTATGTGTTTTCATGGTTTGTAGTCTTTGGATTGGGCAGCAAAAATAAGGAAAACCTCGTTACAGCCATTCCACTTTTCCGCTTTGGAGGTCGTAGAAAGCCGCAATGACTTTGGCGCCAACATGATGGACGATTTCATCATCTTCAATCATTTGAGCCATTCTTCTTGCATGACTACGGGCATTGTCATTGATGCAGCAGCTCGTGTTGATGGAAGGCTTGATGCGTTTGGCTAAATCAATGATATGTCCGGGCAAGTCTCCGCCTTGGCAGGTTGCTGTGACGGCACCACAAGCTGAGTGTCCCATGACGACCACTAAAGGTGTTTCCAAATGCTCGACGGCATATTCTATGGAACCCAGCACTTCCTCATCCACTATGTTGCCCGCATTGCGGATGACAAAGAGGTCACCGAGTTTTTGGTCGAAGATGATTTCAGGTGCCACGCGGCTGTCGGAGCAGCACAGCACCACGGCGAAGGGATGTTGACCGGTGCTGAGTTGCTCCCGCAGTGTTGCATATGAGTAAGTCTAAGGCTTGTTTTGTGTTCATAATAATTCTCCCTTTAAAAACTGAAATAATCCCATATAAACTATACCTTTTGTATCGGTATAAGTGGCGATGTTTACAATAAATTCCGAATTGAAACCAATTTTATTCCGATTTTTCTGTAAAATTACAATAAATTCCGATTTGATGACCATTTCTATTCGGAATTTTCTGCAAAACTACAATAAATTCCGAATGGAATTACAAAATCTCCCGTGCAATCCAAGCGCAAGCTTCGGCATCTGCCAAGGCGTTATGGTGGTTGACCAAATCGAAGCCGCAGGCTGCCGCTACGGTGTGCAGCTGGTGGTTGGGAAGTAGCTTTCCGAAATGTTTGCGTGAAGCGCGGCAGGTGCAGTAGAACTGATAGTCGGGGTAATCCATCTGGTAGCAGCGCATCACGGCTTTTAGGCAACCTTCGTCGAAAGGGCTATTGTGCGCCACGAGAGGCAAGCCTTCGATGAGTGGCTCAATTTGCTTCCAAACATACGGGAACACGGGCGCATCCTCGGTGTCCTCCTTGGTAATACCGTGCACCATTGTATTCCAATAAAGGTAATAATTCGGCTCCGGCTGAATAAGCGAATAGAACGAGTCAACAAACTCGCCCTCTTTCACGATCACCACGCCGACGCTGCACACGCTGGTGCGTTCGTTGTTGGCGGTTTCGAAGTCTATGGCGGCGAAGGAGTTCATTTCTTGCTGTAATTGTTCCACATCCGTTTCACCATCTCCGCCATTTCCTTGCGCAGCCATAGCGGCTCCAACACTTCGAGCGCATCGCCGTTCCAAAGGAGTTCTTGCTGGAAGTCGAAGGTGGGGCGCACCTCGACGGAGAAGATGCTGTATTCGCCCGTATGCACCAGCTCCTTTTGTGAAGGATGCAACGGCAAGGAACGCAGGTAGTTGGCTTGGTCGGCGCTCACTTTTAGCTTCACGGTCTCGATGGGGCATTCCTCATCGCGAATGATCCCGAAACAGCCTTTGAAGTAGTTCTCTGGACTGAATTTCTTGGGGTATTTGAAGGTCTCCTCCGATAGCCGGGCCTCCAGTACGCGGTCCAAGGAATAAATTCGGATCTTGTCTTCATAGACGCTGTTGCCCACCATGTACCACCGCTGCCGGAACAGCTTCACGCAATAGGGCGCTACGGGAAATGTGTGCTCGCTTTCGCTCCAAAAGCCTTTATAGGTGATTTCCAGCAATCGGTTTTTCTTCATCGCTTCCATGACCGTGGCGAGGAAGTCTTGGCCTGAGGGGATGCTTTCCAACAGGATGCGGTCGCTGAGCGCTTTGTTTTCCAACAGCGTGTTGTTGACCGACATGGTGCTGAGCAGCCAGCGTTGCAGGCCGTCATCCTCCAGCACCTCGCGGTTCTCGATATAATAGCGGTCGCCGTCGCTCTTGTCGCACATGATGACGAGGCCGAACATATCTTCCACCGCGTTCTTCCACGTGTGGAACGTGCGGCGCGGAATCTCCTGGCCTTCGCTCAAATCGGTGTCGAGCCACCTGCGGTTGATTTCCTTCAGTGTGATTTTCTTGGCGTGGTAAAGCGTTTGTACGAGCCAGACGTATTTGTTGATTTGGTTTTTGGACATTAATGTTAACGGTTTGATGCTGCAAAGATACAAAAAGCCTGTGCCAAATTGAAGCACAGGCTAAAACAAATCCTTCAATTTGGAGAAAAAATAATCGTTACTGCTACTTTTGTTATTGTTATCATTATTGCTATCGTTTTCATCCTCAACGGGAGTCGCGTCAAAACCCATCTGTTTCAACTCTCTCATTATTTTATATACCAGGCTGTGCTCAACCCCGATGATGTTCATCATGATATGATTTGTTTGACCCAATCAAGAATTTCCGGAGTGGCATCCATCACGAATTCCTGTCCACGGCCTGCGGATTTAAAACAACCATTGCGCCAAGGACTAGGGTTGTAGGTGATCTCAACTTTTTTGAAAAAGTCAGGCAAATCCCAATAGCAACGGGACATACCTGGCTTGGTTAACACTCTGTCATTACGATAACCTAAGACATCGCAGCCTTTATGAGTGGGCAGGAAGGAAAGATTGTTTGTGGGAAGATAGATCGCGTTGGTATGGTCGGCCCATGCATCAGGACGATCGGCGTGGGGATGATCCTTTAACCACAGGGGAACGTCGGACTGATTTTCGATGATGCTGCCAATCTCCATGTAACCATATATGGCATGAATGTCTGCGGCGTCTTTTTTGTAAACCAAGTGATCGTCTTTCATCTCGGTCTGTCTGAACCAGCCAAAGAATAGAAACAGGTCACCAAAGGAAACACCTTGGTTGCGAAGGTGCTTTAAAGCAGTATCTGTTTGGCCAAAAGCGGGTTGCCATCCTTTTTCCCTATCCCTAATGTCTTTTCTTAAATCGGGGTCGAGGTGGCACATGCTGTCGGCTTTCAGCTTCGTATTGGGTTTCAAAGAGCGGATGATGTCAAAGTAGTTTTGGCCGTTCCAAACAAGAGAACCATACGGATTGTTTCCTTTCTTTTTGTCGGGGATGGGAAGCGACAGCAGTGTCCCATCGGGCAAGATGGGATTAGGCTGGCCACCATTGGCCGAATCGAAACCTTTTCTGCTTAATATGATTTTCATTTTTTTCTTTGGGTTACGTCACTTTGTGTAGTGCTCCTTGACGAAGTCTATAATTTCCTTTCCTTTATCAAAGGGGAATCTTTTCCATCTATGAACAACACCTTTTTTTTCAATAGGAATAGCATTCTCTACACCAAAATAGTAAAATTCTTCGCAAACAAGAACATGCTCTCCGCTTATGTCTCGTTCCTTTTCTTTTTCACCGTGATGTGGATTTTCATGTTGTTTAAATCCAAATGTATCATTGGCATCTGGTTCATAAATGTTGTCACCGCAGAATGCTATGTCGTCACTTTTTGTTATTAAAACATTTCCGCAACTTTTGAAACATTCTTTCCCATCTTCTATTATCGACTTCTCGGGTTGTTTTTTTAAAGGATATTTTTCCCAATAGTCTTTAAAACTAAGAACTTTTGAAACTTTTGCCAAATAGATTAGTTTCTGGTTGCTATCAGTAAAAGAGTGTTTATTATAGTCTTTGTCGTAAACCTCATTGGACGTCCATCCTGAAATCCAATATCCTTCTTTTGTGTATTTGCGAATGCGAGGTTTGCAAGTTGCCAAGGTCAGCACTCCATGATAGGGATTGGGAGCAAATCCTGTATCATGTGTCATTTTATAGCCATAAAGAATCGTTTTTTCTTCCATAATGTCAGTCTGATTTGAATCAAAATACAAATAATTGCAAAGATACATTATTTTTCTCTCACCACCAACTATCCCCAATCCAAGTATGAGCTCTTTTCCTGATCTTCTCAATGCTTTCGTTGGGATGTGCTTGGCGATGCTCCTGTTCTATGGCAGAGAGTATCCCTTCGGCATCCAGCTTCCTCGTGTCGAGCACGCCGAAAGAGACCTGCCTTGAGGTGTATTTGTCGTATCTGAAATCTACGCCGATGCTCACTTTCAGCATCTCGGAAAGCAGTTTTACCGCTTCTTCTTTTTCGAGTTTGTACAAGCGAAGTGGCAGGTTTGGAATGCGTTTCTTGGTTAATGCCTCAAGATACCGCTCTAAACAATGTTGTATCGTCACACGATAGGTGTATTCCCGTCCTTCTGCATATAGGGCAATCACACGGTTTAGGTCGCCGCCTCTTTGCACGAATGTCCCTAATCGCACAAGTTTGTCTTCCATTTTTGAACACATTTGCCATTCGCCTGAAATGTTGTCCCAATATTCGCGGTTGGCCAGGATCTGTTCGTATTCTTCTAAAGGGACGCTTCCATAATAGTCGTTCATCGCAGTTAGGTTTTGTTGTTTCTACGCTGCAAAGAAAATAAAATCATGTGCCTAATTAATGCACAAGTTATTGTAAATCTTTTTAAATTCAGTTTTTCTAGTTTATCAAATCCAGCATGCCTTCACCATTACGTCTTTTCTCTTTGGCTTACTATTACAGTACGAAAATAAATGCATGTTCATGCGATAATCATATTTCGGGCAGTGGTATGTGCAAAATATGCACATTGCTTTTCGTCCCCAAAAATGGTATTCGCATATTTTGCGACTACCACTATTTTGCAAATTTTGCAAATTACTTTTCCTACTTCTAATTCCTTGCATGATTTGCACATTGTTTGACTAGTCATGTATGCAATTTTTGCACATGTGCCTATCTTGTTCAAATTTCTTTCTTTATAAATACTGTGAATTTGAACCCGATTATAGTTATGTCATTGTGAAATAGTTGTTCTTTTGATGTATTGGGCATATCTTGTTAGCTCTTTGCGAAGTTCAGGTTGCAGCGAAGTGTATCGGATGCAGGCGGCAAGCCAATCAAGAAAGACTTGGCGATAGGCTTTACCTTTGTATTCAATGAGTGCGGAGGTTTCACTTCGTTGGTCGTTGAGGGTTAAACTAAGCCGATTGCGCCTTTGTTCAACGATAACGCTTCTACCCTGATTGTCAATAATCCGCAAGTTAGGGCTTACTTGGGCGGATTCGCAATCGAACGGGAATGGTCGTTTCTGCCGTATCACTTCATTAAGAAAAGCATACATGAAGACGCGCCCCATGCCGTGCTCGTCAACGTGATTGAGTAGACGGGCGATAGTGGCCGTGTCAATGGTTTTGCTGTGCTTCATTACGGAACTCAACTTTGATTTCGTAGAAAAAATCACGGCAATAGATGAAATCTGTGATGGCAAAGTCGGTGTGGTCGAACAGGTTGTGAAAGGCTTGTGTCAAGTGCAGGTCTTTGGTCAGTTCCTGGTCGAGGCCTTCGTTCCAGTTGGGCGGTGGACAATTCATGCCGATAAATTCGTCAAAGTCGTTGGAATCAGGATCGTCGTTTCCTCTCAATTGAAGAGGAAAGGACACTCCGTATTCATACAGCAGGTTCCATCCTGAATCCTGCAAAGCATTCCAAAGCTCTTGGCGATTCTCACCTTGCACGGGGTGCAATGCCGGATAGTCATTGCTGAGGTAGCAGCAAGCATCGACCTCCACATCTTCACCGAAGCCTTTGTTGGCTTCATACACGGCGTGTGCTTTGTCGAACATTTCGCGCAAAGCCTCCCGCATCGCGTCGTTGAAGGCTATGATGTCGGGCAACATCATTACTTGTTCGTGCTTCAACACCCGTTGATTAATGATGTTTTTCCTGACCTGGAGAAGACTACGCTCTTCGGTGTAGTCGTGGTCTTTGCTCCAAAGCCCTTCAAACGACATGATGATTTGGTCTTCAAGTGCCTTTAAGGCATCGTCTTGTAATAAGTCTTTGATGTTCATGGTGTTTTGAGTTTATAGTTGGACATAATAATAGTATAAATAGCAAGATGGTTTAGTGGAACTAACACCAAAATTTAATTTCAAAAGATGTGTAAAAACCTGTTTCCACTTTCCCTTCAGGAGTATCTTTGTAAATAGGGGTTATTAATGGTGTTCGTTTTTTTACCAAACCTCTATCAAAGAAATCTTTCAAATAGGAAGGCCTACCCCAATATCGCAACAGAAATATCGTATGACCCGTGCCACATTCCCTGTCAAGAATTTGAATAACCTCACCAGTACACTTTCCGTCATTGTCTAGTTCAAAGTAAATCTGTTCAACTTTGCGCCAGAATTGTTCTGAATGATTGTGTACGAAAAAGTGGGCGAGTTCATGACAAATTAGATAGTCCACATATTCAGTTTTTGGCTCACATATAGTCCAAAGGTTGTATCCGATACGATTATCCAAATAATAGCATCGACCAATAGCCATTCCTTTCCCTAAAATTGAAACTGTAACACAAGGAAGCCCTATGCGTTGTGCTATCATATTCGTTCGCTGCTGATAAATGTTTAATGCCTGCCACTTAACTTCTGTCCACAATAGCTTGCGTAATCTTTCTTGGTTACAATACGTTTCCATGTCCCAGTCTACAGGAATGAAAATGTCAAGCTTGCCCAGCAACCGCTCAAGTTCAATTTTTCTAATATTTTCTTTTCTATAGATGTGCAGTTGCAATAAGTCTGTTTCCACCGCAAACCGTTCATCTACTACGCCGTAAAACGACGACGCCCATTCTTCAGAATCAAATGCCATACTTCTTGTTTTTACTTTTTTTACTGCTGCAAAGAAAACAAAAGCCTGTGCCGAATTGAAGCACAGGCTTGTGAAAGCATTGTTTTTTTAATCCAAAGCCTCATAATCAAAATCGGTCTGATAGCAGTTGGCTTTCTTGTAGTCGAATTGGTAGATGCGCATGTAGGTTTCCTTGATTTCTTTGGCTCCATTGCTGAAGGGATTGGAGACATGCATTGGGATGGTCACGATGATGACCATTTCGGGGGTTAGCACTGTCCCGTTCACTCTTTTGACCCGCTTGGGCCATACTTTAAATACTTTGCTCATGGTAATTAGTTTTTGTTATTATTGTTAAAACTATAACTTTTGTTCTATTTGCTGAGAACTACTATCATTTCACATTTGTTAATGTTATCCCATCGATAAGTATAGCCATAGGAGATTATTCTATTTGCTTTTTTAGGAATAGGTAATTCATTTAGCAGGGACAGCTCTTCGTGTTTAATCGGATGCCTCTCATCGATGCGTAGTTGGACGAAACAAGAAGTATATAGGCTGAAATCATAACGATCATCCGAATTCATTCTTTCTATACAATATTCAATTCTATCTTCATCTCGTTTCACTCTTGAATCATATAACAAACACAGGACTTCCTTCTCATTCTTTAGGTAAAACAAATCCTTCTTTTTGCAACCAAACGTCGGCTCTGCCTCAAATACATAATGAATGAGTTGGTTCACAAATAATTGCTGATAATCCCCATGTATATACATAGGCAAGTTGCAATCTTTGAAACGAGGCCGACTAAACGACTTCCCTAGTTCAGGTCGGAGCCTCATATAGGGATATGGTACATTGAAAAACATAATGAGATCGAATACTTTACTGCGAAATATCTTGAATAAACCATTGCGCAAGGAACCTCCCCAAAATGCAATTTTATTGTCATTTTCACTTTCGGATAGCCCTAGCTTCTTTAAACTTCTTTTATATAGTTGCTGAAACATGGAACCGCTTGTCTTAATGTGTTTGTTTTGGCATATTCCAAACACTAATACTTTCTGAAAATCAATATAGTTTTTGCAGTTAAACAAAGAACAAAAATTCACAATAACCGGATTGCTTGGGACTCTTTGGTCAATTAATAGATTCCTGTTATTACGAAGACATTCCAACCAAACATCTCCAGGAAGCAAAGATAGTTCATTAGCAAGACGATATGTTTCTTCTCTAATTTATTGGCTTGGCAATATATAAGTGCAAGATCTTTAATAGGAATGGACTCAACTTCATTTCTTGTCATAGTTGAGAGATCCTGGCAATAATGCCATAACTCATAGCATGTTTTAAAAACTTTCATCTCTTTCATCTTTCTAATTATGTTTGTTTTATACCGCAAAGAAAACAAAAGCCTGTGCCGAATTGAAGCACAGGCTTTGAGAGATTCACATATTATGAAAAAAATTGAGGATTTGGAACAAGTCTATGTTTTTTCAACTTTGACTCTAGAAATCTCATTTCCTCAACGATTTGGTCAACTTCCATCATATCACTGGCATCTTTCCAATAATACCACCAGTCGTTGTTTGTAATCTTCTCATATCCATCAATGCTTAGATCGGCAACTTTATCCAACTTTTCTTTAGTGATCATGGTTTCTGGGATCTTTCTGATACCGATTTCAACGTCAATCGGTTTCCCTTCGTTTTTTCTGGCATCCCATTCACAACACACAAAGTAATCGCTTATTTCAAATCCCACTCCTATCCATTCTCGAGCCCAATCCTGTTCTCTTGTAAGCAGATGGTCTTTTAAGTCTGATGCTGCAAAGCAGAACACCAAGTCTGGATGTTGCTCCCTTATTTTCATAAACAAGTCTTTTCGTTGTTGCAATGTGTTGGAAAGAATTGTGTTTTCCAAAAGGACTTTCATCGTGTTGTATGTGACGCCATAGATATTGCAGAATCGCTCGTAGGTGATATTTGCAAAATCACCACTTTCAGACTGATAGCGCGTGATTTCAAATGGCAAAGTTTCAACCCTCCTATCATATAACAAAGCATCTTCATTGCTTTGATATTCATCAAATTGCAATCCATTGTTCTTGCTTCGATTGGCCTCGAATGAAATGGCAGCAATGTTTCCTATGCTATTCAACCAAATCTTGTCAAATTCTCGATATTTCTCTCGTTTACCAGCAATCCGGTCTTGTGCAACTATATGATCGTAATCCCAAGGACGATTGTATTCTGCCCACATATCCTGCCGGGCAGGGTCATAATTTGAGAAATGGGTGTTTAAATACTGGCGTTGCGCATACAGCAGCATTTCTTTAGCCTCCGTGGTCCAATACCAGAAAACCCTGTTGAAAAACTCATGCGCTGGAGCAGGCAAACTTTGCCCCAACTGCCATTTTTCCGATGCCTCGATTTTTATGAAATGCTTGACATCTTCAAGGGTATAGATATGTAATAACTTGCAGTCGTGCATCAAGCGACTCAATGCAGTTTGAATGTTCGCGACATTTATTCCATTCTTGCATCTTGAGAACACTTCTTGGACGCAGCCTTTTTTGTCGTTTGAAAACCAATGCAGACAAAAAGCAAGCGCTTTGATTTCTTCAGACTTCAAATCAATTCCAGTTTGTAAATCCTTGTATGCAAAGTACATAAGCAACAAGTAAATGTCAGGCGAATTACGTGCAATCAAAGTGCGCAACAAACTTGGCGTTTTCATGTCTGACTTGTCATTAACGCCCAACCATTCATCCACTTTTGTCAGTACTTGTTCGAGGTTTTTATTATTATACAATTCTTCTATTGACTTGCTTCCCCATTCATCTTTAGCGACATTTCTGATTTCTTTGATGCTCAATTCCGATTTAAGTCCCTTGTCCTCATCTTTGGTTAGTGCCAAGCGAAAAGCCAACATGGCCATTTTTGATGGATTCATATAGTGCTGTGCTAGACAGTCGTTTGTTTCCTTTATGGAGGGCCAATACGTCTTGATTGCCGAATAGTTCAAATCATCTCTTGATATTGCTGTCCCGCCCGTGTTAAGCCTTGTAAACAACACTTCGAGGGTTGTCTGTTCATTTGTTTCGGTCATTGTTTCATTTTCTATCTCGGCCTTCGACAGATGGTTGCAATTAACT
The DNA here is from genome assembly GCA_902794155.1 of uncultured Bacteroidia bacterium. Taxonomy (GTDB): domain Bacteria; phylum Bacteroidota; class Bacteroidia; order Bacteroidales; family F082; genus Limimorpha. Next base: position 17,065 of record CADBGN010000031.1, on the reverse strand, counting down.
TGATATTCTTTGATCCTTTGAAAAGCAGGATAAATCGCTCCAATGTAGTCCTTCTCTTGGTCTGAAATCTTAAGGTCTTTGCAAGCGAAATCAGACTTTCTGAAATTATCCAGGGATTCTTCAAGAAATGTTTGGCAATTCTCTGTTCCGGCTCTCAAAAGACAATAAAGAGGAATAGGTGCTCCGGCCTCAACAGGCCATGTTCTTTTCAGTGAATACTCATTATTGTAAATGTTCCCCATAAGACCGAATCTGTCCAACGCTTCCCGCTTTTCGGATGTATTCAGTCTTGTACATTCATCATCATTTTTGAACCCCCATGGATGTGGAATCGTTGTAGTTTTAATCCACAAACTTCGTGTCGAGTTTTTCACTTGTGGAGGATTTAGGTCAAGCCAAAGCATCGCCCTGGCGTTTTCAACAGTGTTAAAGCCAAGACTGATGGCATTAAACCGTTGCTGTCCGTCCATCAAGTAATATTTTCCTTTGTCTTGATCATCGGTAATGTCCGAAAGCAAGAAAGACCCAATGGGAAATCCCCGAAGAATAGAATCCCATAGCAATTCAACCTGGCTGGGTTTCCAAACCAAGCCTCTCTGTAGGGCTGGAATTGTGACAATAGAATTGCCTTTTGCCCAATCAGCTATTTCTGACAATGTATATTTTAGGTTTTCCATATCATTATGGTGTTAATATTGCAAAATTCTTTATTTATGAATAAATCAATCCAACGCCACATACTCAAAATCCGACGGATAGCAGTTGGCTTTCTGGTAGTCGAACTGATAAATGCGCATGTAGGTTTCCTTGATTTCCTTGGCTCCATTGCTGAAGGGATTGGAAACATGCATCGGGATGGTCACGATGATAACCATTTCGGGTGTTAGCACCGTGCCGTTCACTCTTTTGACCCGCTTGGGCCATACTTTGAATACCTTACTCATGACAGGAACTCTTTATTTGTTTTCTTTCAGCATAATAGCTTTCTTTATTGCATTTTCCTCCTCTTCAACAACGGCATCCCATAAACTGGAGTTTTCAAAATCTTCCATCGGGATGTGTTGTGAATAGCGGTTGAAAAATTCAATGGAATAAAGGTCGCAACTGTTATTGTACCAACCTCGGTTAATGAGCCTTCCCCAATCCCAACGGCCAATGTATTTGTCGATGAGGTCGTATGTGAGTTTCAGGTCAGTGTTATTCGAAAGTTCGCTCCAGTCCCAACAGTCTTTGAATTTCTCGATAAGTTCGGGAATCAGGATTTCCTCGTTTGCTCGTTCAGAGAATGTTTTCCAGTTCAGACGATCGCCCCAATAGTCAATCATTGCGGCTGTCCATTTGATGTTGCTGTTGCCCGACACTTCTTCCCAATCCAAATCGTTGCTGTATTTCATTAGCAACTCATCGTTCAGAGGATAATCGGAGGAGATTCTCTTCATAGCTTCCTTTTGAATCAATTTCTTCATCAGGTAATCATTTACTTTGTTGGTTTCCATGACTTTTTACTATTAAAGTTAATACTTCGTTTACTGTTTTACGCTGCAAAGAAAACAAAAGCCTGTGCCGAATTGAAGCACAGGTTATGAGAAATCGTTTGTTTCTCAAATAAGACTTACCATGATATATTTCACCCCTGCCAAAATCTGATTTCAAAATTTGAACTATAAGCTATCTCCACCTTCCCTTCAGAAGTGTCTTTGTAAATAGGTGTAATTAAAGGCGTTTTGTGTTTTACGAAGTCTTTATCAAAGAAATCTTTCAAATACGATTGTCTTCCCCAATATCTCAATAGAAACACCGTTTTGTTCGTTCTTCTCTCATCAGATAGCTGTTGAAAGGTTTCTCTTGTGCATTGCATGTTATCTTCAAGGCCAAGGTAAATATGCTCGAGTTTATCCCAAAACTGTTCTGAATGATTGTGTTGATAAAAATGGGCTAACTCATGGCAAATAAGAAGATCAACATATTCTTTTTTGGGGTAACAAATGGTCCACTGATTATACTTTATATGGTTTTCCATATAATAGCACTTGCCCATGAAATGCCCTATAACACAGACTGACACTTTTAGATTAGGTAGTCCGATGCTGTTGGCTATTAGATTTGTTCGCCGCGAAAAGATGTTCAATGCCTGCCATTTGACCTCAGCACTCATCACCTTGCGCAGTTTTTCTTGGTTTTGGTATGTCTCCATTTCCCAGTTGGTGGGAATATAGATATCAAGATTGCCCAAGTCACGTTCTACTTGGATTTTTCTGATGCTCTCTTTTCTGTGGATATGCAATTTCAACAGTTCTGAGTCTACGGCAAAGTGTTCATCAATAATGCCATAAAACGACAATGCCCATTTTTCTGAGTCAAATACCATGCTTGTTTGTTTTTGTTGTTGCAAAGAAAAAGAAAGCCTGTGCCATATTGAAGCACAGGCTTGATGACACACAAAAAGTGTTTCTACCGGTTCAAAATGTTTATGGCTTCATAGGCCTTTGGGATGGTTAATCCATTATTTTCATAGGTCTGAACCAAATGTCCCTGCTGACTATGGAAGAAGACGTTTTCATCGTCGAGAATGACATATTGGAATGGCGGTGTTGTGTATTTATGCAACCATGCCTGAATCTCTAACGCTTTAGCATTACGTTCCGGGACGGATAGTATTTCGCCACTTTTGGCATCTTTGTATGTAGTGCTCAGAAGGATTGGTGTCATTGAAAACAACTCATCAGGAAGGTTGCGGTCTTTCCATAACGCCTGCATTCTTATCCAGCCTTCGTTTCGCCAAGTGGAGGAAAGAACGATTTTACAGCCGGTATGATCAACAATGTATTTAAGATTGCTGATGGTTTTTGGGTCGAACATGGCACCGAATTCATCATAATGGTCGATGCCTTCTTTTCTGAGAAGTTTGGCATATTTGGTAGTGTTCAACACACCATCAAAATCAAGGAAGAGGTATTTTTCCATGTATTTAACCGTTTTGGGCGGACGCAATCAGACCTTTAAGCTTTTCAATAAAAACGGTAGTCGTCATTTGAGAATCTACTCTAAAGCAGAAATACTTATCTTCATCGTTTCCTTTTTGAATTGTTGTATTTGTTTTTTGTACATAGTCCAATTCTTCATTCTCATTTTTATACATGAGATAAACATCCAACTCTATCTTATTCGGGCTGCCCCACCATTGAAAGTAGTGATTATCATATTTGAAATTTACATCAAAACCAGTAATAAAGTTGGTATTTGGGACCACATTGTTCTTATTCACATTCACAAGTTCTAATCCGGCCTCTAAAAGCAGTGTTCTGTAATTACCAATGACCACATTACCCCATACTTCGTTACCGAACGTTGTTCTTTTTCGACCGGGTCTTCCCCATAAAACGACGTTATTTTCACCATATCGTTCAATTATTTTTGCATTATCTCGGCTGTTATTTAGCAGTTGAGTAGTTGCCAAATCCTTAATCCATTGATTTTTTATTTCAGGATTAATCATGTTGGATTGTATTTTTCTATAGCATGAAAACAAGCCTTTCCCCTTAACAGTAAGAAGTATTTTCCAATTGTTTTCACTTTTCTTTAATTCAATGGCTGTTTCAGGTGTTTCCCTATCGTAATAAGAGATTAATATTTTAGGCAGATAGTATTCGTCTTGGTTTTCAATAATACAATTCAATAGTGAGAGGCGTTGAACGAACAATTCAAGATTGGTGCTGTTATCGTTCTGGAATAAGACCCAGACTTTCCCTTTTAGATACTTATTATTTTCAGCTTCTATTAAACTATCTTCCCACGCCTCATTCTCATAGAGCTTCCTTGCTTTTGCAGTTTCTTCTAGTAGTTGTTCTTCTGAAAAGCCAGCTCCTTTTTCGTATTTGAATTCAGAAAACACCTTGTATAAATCACTTGTATCACCAACTTTTGTTGCAATAATATCAATAGTCCTGCAAACATTGACAATGTTCTCTGAGTTTATGGTTGAATTGAGAATCAAATTCCTCCATAAGCGAAACCACCTAAATAAATTCTCACCTCTATATGCTTTGGGTGTTTTGACCAATGCATATAAAAGTGGTATTGTTTTTTCATAGGTCGCCTCCTTTAATGCAATTTTATAAAGCAATGTGGTTTCAGAAGAGTCGAACCCTAAGATTTTTGTAATCCGCTCATCTAACTTTTTATTTACGTATATGCTTATTTCTCTTAAAACGTCCAAACTTTCACTTATAAATCGGAACACTTCTCGATTAAAAAGAGCAAACTTATTAATCTGATAAAGAGATATCAATTCTTTACATTCTAGTAAGGTCTTTAGAACCTTTCTTCGAGTTTCATCGCTCTCGTTGCTGCAAAATCCTATATCATTTTTTTTCCAAAATAACAAAAGCATACTATAGAAGAATCTTAGTTGTTCATCATCAATTTCTTCAGGATGCTCTTGTTTAGTGTTTCTATTGTTCCAAAACAACTCTGACCAATCATTATCCATCTTTGTTCGCCAATCTTTAGTAAACTGATCATCCTCGCCAAAAAGTGTTTTAACTTGTTCGTCCATCCATGATTTCAAATTTTCAAAGTATGTTAGCGGTCGGCCACGGCCATTCATTTTCACATAAACATCATCGTCCAACCCTACTTCTTTTATGTTCAAAAAGTCGAAAGAGATGTTTTGGGTATATATGTCTGATGCAGGGATGCCGCCGATAATTTCATGGATCTTATTCAATGCTTCCAGCATATTTGCCACGGTCGCATCATATAGCCAACCAGTAACAAACCAGGGAGAATCAACGATGTAGTCTTTAAGCTTTACTCCAGTGAGTTTTAAAGCATCTGATAGTTTTTCTTTCAGCTTTTTACTAAAAGCATCAGCAAATTCACGTGATTCAAATTTTAAGTCAACAGGGAAAAAAAGTGATCGTTGGGAATAGATGTATAAATGCAGCAGCCACAATGTAATAAGCCTTTGTTGGCCGTCTATTGGAATGAAACCATCTTCCTCTTCATAACCATAGATATAATTTAAGTTCACTGTGCAATCTTCGTTTAAGACAGCAGAAACAAGTTGTTCTAGAAAAGGCACAATGACACTTTCTCTTCCGCCTTGAACATAATCACGTTGCAATAAAGGGATTTGTATATTTCTTTTGCAATCAATAAATACTTCTTGAAATGTGTTGGCCATGTCTTTACCCTCCTTGTTATTAAGAATAATAGAATTTTAGTTTTTCAAGCATATCGGAGACGTAGGCATCAAAATCATCTTGCCCCCAAGAGTTTAAATTGACATTACTACTCTTATTGTAGGATTTGGTGTACACCTGCTGCGTGCAAATTGGAACAAAAACCGACTCGACATTCACCTCGCTATCATGACTACCTCTTAATCCGCTCGCAATAATCACAATCCTTCTTTTGCGAGGAAACAGCGAATTATGGAAGCTTTTGTTGGTGTGTTCATCTAGTAGAACCAAATTGCCTATACTGTTTTTATTCTCTTCTGAAATTGGCTTATCAGAATTGAATTTTTCGACCACAGTCTTATAAAGGCTGTTAAAGTTTTGCTCGATCTTTAAATCTCTTTCGGCTTCATTTTTAAGTTTCAAAACAAAATCATCGCTAAGTTTTTCAGGAAAGTCCGAGAAAACGCTATCTATCCAATCTTTACGATCGTTTTCCGTTTTTAAATCATTATCGGTATGCGAAGCAATGTGTTCAATATTCCATTTATGATTATAGAGCAACTCAAATGGGAAATTCTCGTACGAAAATTTCAGATTGTGTTTTTCCTTCAACTCCTCATATCGATACAATAGAGTCTCTATATTATGCAAAACAAATAATCTTCTCAGCACTTCCTTAGAGTCCTCATAAGAATACTCTTCAAGTGATTTATGGTGCCGTTTCTGTTTGATTTTTTGTTTTAAATCATCTAAAAAAACGCTTTTCTTTGATTTGGAATAGTCCTTTATTGTGTCTTCAATTTTCTGGCCGCAATAGGTTAAGAATCCTATGTAATGAAATGTGTAGGGGTCTTCAAACAAATCTCTTAATCTCTGATAACAATCCCTGACTTTATGCCATTCTTCAATCAGTTTGTCATCAGTATATGATGATAATATGAAAAATGACTTCCTAGGCTCTATTTCATACTCTTCGTCACTAACTCCAGTAACCAGGTTAAACATCAAATCAATACGCGATTGACCTTTAAGAGGTTCTATGTCTTTTTGTTGCAACATATACCAAAAACGGTCTTCACCCAATTGCCTTTCCATAATCTCAAATTGAGCAGCTATCTGCTGGTGATTCTCTATGTCATTCGTTTTGTTTAGAAGTAAAGCTTTGATTAGATCGCTGTTACTTAGTTGTATCTTTCCGCTATTTAAATTGCGAAAAACCACATGCTCTTTTTCTTTTTCCACCATGTACCAAAGTACCTGAATGGACTTCTCTTTTAGGGGAGCTGTTAACAACTGTTTGAACGATTGTTCAAGCAAAAGATCATGATTAAACCAGTTCTTAATGGTTAGAAATGCCTGAGAGATATAATAATAATCTATCTTGCTCTCATCCACTTTTTGGATGTCTGAAATTCGTTCGAGAAAGCTCTTTCTCTCGTTGTTTTCATCTCGCTCAAATTCAAAAGAATAAAAATCGCCTAATTGCAAGTACTTCCACAGCAAGAACAATGTGGTTAACCTTTGTTGACCATCGATTACTACAAATCTTTCCAGGCAACGAAAGTTAGGCGGGCAATTCTGACACCAGTTCTGAGCCCAACCATTAAACTCTGGCACCACAGTAATTGGCTGCAAGCAATACATCTTTTTTGAGGGGGAATCTATAAACTCCTTTAAATCATTCAGAAGCATCTGTATATTATCGGGATTCCACCTGTAACCTCGTTGTTGGTATGGTATAGTAAAAATACAATTCCTTAATTCCGAAACAGCCTTTAATTCCATATAAATATCCGCTATTATTGGTTTTTATTTGATGCAAAATTACGTTTTTTTGAAATACAACTCCCTTAAACCTAATCCCACCATCCTTTCATTCTGCTTTCCAGATAGCGGAATAACACATGCCAGGCTTTTTCTTTGCGCAGCGTGAAGGGCGAGTGGAAATCACCGAAGCGAGAAAAATTATTCATGTTGACGTATGGCTCTTCGTCGCGGTCAAAATAGTCGCGACCGTTTACGATGTCTATCAACTTCATGGCTACAGCCATTTGTTTGGCCTTTTTCTTGGCGCTTGCAGTGTGGGCTTGGTTGCTGAGGAAGTAGTTTTGCATCCGGTCCAATTTGTAATAAACCATGTCCAATAAATGGTGATAGTCATAATCAACCAGTTTGGCCACTTCCTCATTTGTGTAATGAGGCCTTTCCGAGCGGTCTGCCACGCGGCGTTTTTGCCCTTTTACCTTGGCTGCTTCTTGCAGCTTCATTTTGTGTCTGTATTTCATGGCATTTTCATTGAGATTTATATGCTGCAAAGAAAAAGCAAGCCTGTGCCGAATTGAAGCACAGGCTGAATAAATGATTTTGAAGGTGGTAAAAACACTAAACAAGATTGCCTTGGTCGTTCAAATACTCGACGACAGCTTTGACTTCGGCTTCTTCAATGTTTGCACCCTGAACACGGATTGGATCAAGGCCGGAACTACTAAACAGCATATCTCCGTTGCCAATAAGGTTTTCCGCCCCGTGAAAATCAAGAATCGTGAGGGAATCTATTCCCGAACAAGCGCGGAAAGCAATTCGTGCCGGAAAATTGGATTTTATTGTTCCCGTAATAACGCTGAATGATGGCCTCTGTGTTGAAATAATCAGATGGATGCCGACACAGCGCGATAGTGCTGCGAGTTTCCCGATAGGTTCTTCAAACTCACGATCTGAGGTAAAGATAATGTCGGCAAATTCATCGATAATAACGGCAATATAAGGCATAATGCTAGATTCTTCGACAGATGCATGTTGCCCCATCTTTATTTTTTCGTTGTACTCCGAAATGTTGCGGCAACCAGTTGCTTTGAGAAGCTCGTATCGAGCATCCATCTCGTCACATAGAGCATTAAGTGCGGTCACAACTTCACCTGAATCGGCAGGTATAATAGACTCAACACCAGGGAGTTTATGGAAATATGCGTTATTGATAAGATTGTAGGCCTCGAATTCAACCTTTTTCGGGTCTATTAAGACAAACTTCAATTCTGAAGGGAGTTTGCTGTAGAGCAATGATGATATTATTGCATTTATACAAGTCGTTTTGCCTTGCCCTGTAACACCGCCTATCAGAATATGCGGCATTTTGGTAAGGTCTAAAACTGTATAACCGTCATAGGATTTCCCAATCACACATGGTAATGCGAAATCCGAGTTCAAGTATTCATCAGATGAGAGAGCTTCGCTCATGAGCACCTGCTCGCGGAATTCATTTGGCAGTTCTATCTCGATTACGCCATGGCCGATGTCAGTCATTATACGGGCATTTTGGGATTCCAGCCCCATCGGAGGGTCTGACAACAGTTTGTTTATGGCAGACCTTCGGGTTTTGGAAGAGATGCTAACTCTATAAAGACTGACAGAAGGTCCTTTCTTTATTTCAATTTCATTAGTTGTGATTTTGTAATCTAAAAGCAGCTCTCTAATCAAGGTCTTCTTTTGAAGGATTTCGTCTTCAGAAAGGCCTTTTCCTTTGTTTCCAGGAGCCTGAAGTAATTCAAGCGGAAACAACTTTTTGGTTTTACTGTTTTCGTTTTCCATTTTGTTGACCTTTTGATGATCTAATGTCTTTTCAACTATGCTAATCTAATGCCTTATAGTTGAAGTCAGACGGATAGCAGTTGGCTTTCTGGTAGTCGAACTGATAAATGCGCATGTGGGTTTCCTTGATTTCCTTGGCACCATTGCTGAAGGGATTGGAAACATGCATGGGGATGGTCACGATGATGACCATTTCGAATGTAAGCACCGTGCCGTTCACTCTTTTGACCCGTTTGGGCCATACTTTGAATACTTTACTCATGATTGTTAGTTTTAGGGGTTAAACGATGCTGCAAAGAAAACAAAAGCCTGTGCCGAATCGCAGCACAGGCAAAAAAGAACTCCAACTTTTTTTCAATCCAAAAGGCCGAGCTCTTTTTGAACTAAAGATACATTATTGACAAACGACCGCATGTCGTTATAGATATAACTATCCTCGAATGATGTCTTGGTAATGCCTTCGGCATTCAGATGATAAATCACCGCTCCTGGATAAGCGAGAAGGACTGGCGAGTGGGTGCTGACAATCAGTTGACTGCCCGCTTTCACGGCCCGATGCATCCACAACAAGAACCTCAATTGGTTTTGATAAGACAAGGCGGCTTCGGGTTCGTCGAATATATAGAAACCACATTCCAATCGATTTTCGATCAAGCGAACCATTCCTTCGCCATGACTACAATGGTGAAGGCTTTCACCGCCGTAGGCAAAAAACGGGTTTCCCCAACCTTTGAGGCTCTCGAGATAGGAAACGACATTGTAGAAACTTTCAGCCCTATAAAAGAAATTATCGTAAAGGCGATAAGGCGTCCTTACGCATTTCAGTTCTTTCTCCAAGTTTGAATGGGTCGCATTGGTGCTGAAATTGAAATTCCGTCCACCGCCCTCGGCATTCATCCCCATTTTGATGGCGATAGCCTCTAACAAGGTTGACTTGCCACTACCGTTTTCCCCAATGAAATACGTCACATCGGTGGTAAAACTCAATGACCTCAAACTCTTAATGGCAGGGATATTAAACGGATAGCCATCGCTTGGACTAGGCTCATGAAGATTGACAATTTCAGCGAGATAAATGTTGCTCATGATTATAGTGCTATTGGATCGCCACAAAAATCTTTCCGTTTACAGGCCTTGCAGTGCCTCCCAATCCAAACCGCATCGAATTGGTTCATGGCTTGCTCCACCAGCTCGGGATTGTCGGTGAGGATGCCGGCCTCGAAGTTGCGCGTTCCATCGCCTTTCATTCCAATTCCTGCGCCGGTGAGGTTGGCGCTGCCGATATAAGCCACTTGACCATCGAAGACCAAAATCTTGAAATGTACCCTTGGACAAAGCGCCCTCTCTAAGCCATCAAACAAAGCAGGATATTTGTCGAAGTCCTCGCGAAACGCTGGTCCCGGCTCCTTGGCATGGATGAGCCGCACTTCAACGCCCTTTTTAATGAGTTCTGCCAAAACCGCAAGAAAGGGCTTCGTTTGAGAGCCTGCCTTGACATACAGGTCTTTGATGTCGGCGGTGCCAATCCAGAGGCTGCGCTTGACCTTGAGGACTCGAGCAAGGACTTCGGTGTAATGGGCAGAATCGGTGATGAGTTGCAACATGGTTGTTGTTTGTTTAGTAATGCAAAAATAGCATAAGTTCCTTGAATGTGGAGGTTGCAATTGCAGTTTTCACGCTGCAAAGAAAACAAAAGCCTGTGCTAAATTGATGCACAACCGATTGCTTTTTATGATTTATTCATTTTAGAGATTTCTAGCACTCGTTCTTCTTTGAATAATCCTTTTTGTACGGCTCGGCACATTAGCGCTCCATAGATTTCCCAAAACTGAGGGCCATGTGGTCGCTCCTGATTCTCCACTTTGTTTTGCTCTGTGTAGTGGATGTGATGCGCATATTCGTGGATGGCAATTTCTTCCAATGGCGACACCACTCTCCAGCGGGCATAGATTCTGATTCTTCGTTTGTCGATGTTATAAACGCCCATTCTCGTTTTGGGCTTTTTGTCAACTACTAATAGTTCAAAAGGCTCTTTGCAAGGATAGATACTCAACAATAGGTTTTTAAAATAATTCGCATCTGGGATATTTGCCATGTTTCTTTCTTTTGGATTTCACGCTGCAAAGAAAACATAAGACTGTGCCAAATCACGGCACAGTCTCAATAATCTTTACATTGTTCTCCAAAATTATTTAAAGCCAATCTTATGGCTATCTTTCTGCTCCAAGCGCTCACCGTCGCAATGCGCCATCAGTTTCTCCAAGGATGACGCTGCGTCGCTGTGCAGGATGGTGTCGATGGCATAGTGTCGCGCGATGTTCTCAATCTGTCCACCGCTGAAGTCGTACTTCTCGGCCAAAACCCTGATGTCCTCCTCCTTCAGCTCGGGCAGCATCGCCTGCCAAATCTGCATCCTGGCCTCCAGCGTAGGCTTGTTGAACTTGATTTTGTAAAGGAAACGGCGTTCGAAAGCCTTGTCCATGTTTTGGGCGAGGTTGGTGGTGGCGATGAGGATGCCTTCGAGAGTCTCCATTTCCTGAAGGATGATGTTCTGGATGGAGTTCTCCATCTTCTCCACGGCACGCTCCGCTCCCTCCTGACGCTTGCCGATGATGGCGTCAGCCTCGTTGAAGAGCAGGATAGGGGTGATGGACTGTTGTGCGACCTTCTCGCGATACTGGTCGAACACCGCCTTGATGTTCTTCTCACTCTCTCCAACCCACATGCTCTTGATTTCCGAAATGTTGACCTGCATGAGGTCACGTCCAGTCTGACGCGCCAATTGTAATACGGTCTCGGTCTTACCCGTACCGGGAGCGCCATAGAACAAGCAGGTGAAGCCACTGCGATAGCCCTTGCCTTTCAAGCGTTCGCAAATCTCACGATAATGCTCTTCCTCCAGCAACTGGCCCAGGTCGGCCACTTGTGCCGCAACGCCCTTGTCGTAAAAGAGTTGTTTCTCAACGATGTCCTCATGTTTAATCAGGCCTTTCCTGTTGACATCCTGCTTCATCGAAGCCAGGTTCAACTCAGGAAACAGCATCTGTTTGGCTTTCCATGTCATGCGGAACGACTCGCGATTCACGAAACCGTCATCGTTGTTGTATTCGATCATCTTGATGTCGAGCAAGACGTGCGTGTTGTTGACCAAACGGCTCCTGATATAGTTCCACTCGTACCTCTGGTCGTAGAAAAAGTTCAAGTCGTGATAGCCGATGTTGTCGTCATTGTTGTTGACAAACAGGTGCGAGAACAAAAGCAGCAGCATCTCGTCCTTTTCATAAAGGTTGAAACCCTTCAGTTTTTGGACGAAAATCAGGTGCTGGTTGCTGTCGAGCAGATCGCGGAGTTTTCTTTCTGCGGCATCGGTGCTCAACTCGTTGTCGTCGCGCATTTCCATGATATCGTCGATGAGGCCAAACAACTCGGCGCAAGTCAAGCCGGAGCAATCGTGAGGCACGAATTTCTCGTCGTTCTTAAATGCATTGACTACCTCCAAGGGCACATGGTAGGTGATGCCGCCACGGGTGCGGCTGCAGTTCACCAAGCCACGGCATTCCAACTCGTCAACATCCTTCATGAGACGGATGACACGGGTGGTGCTGCACTGGAGGTGCTCGGAGAAATCACTGATGCGGATGGTGTCGTTGCTCTTGTCGATAAACAGCGACATCATCACCGCCTGTTCCTTGGTGAGTTCCATCTTGTCCATAAGGTACTTGATGGGTCGCGCCGCCTTGCGGTAAAACTCCGTGTTCAGTTGCGATCCTTTCGAGAGGTCCACAATCTTTTCCACTGCGGTCAGCAGGTCCATTTTCTTGGTCGTTTTTTTCTCTGGTTCCATAGCTTTCTCCTTCCATAATCTTTCAACAATAATTATAGAACACAAACCGTGTTTTTCAACCCCGGGGCGAAAATAATTCTTCTCGCTCGATTCACGCTGCAAAGAAAAAGAAAGCCTATGCCAAATTATTGCACAGGCTCAAACCATCCCAGGCCCTTCAATCAACTTGGCGTGAGTGTATTTCCCTTCGTTGAAAGTTTCCTTAATGGTCGTTCCGTCAAGGACATAGTACTCGTCGTAATCCGCACGGTAAACCAAGTATCTCGCGTAGTCAAACAATTCCTTGACCGTTTCCTCGGTGAGTTTCACCCATTGGATTCTGGGGCTTCTGTCGGCATACAAGCCTCCCGCAATGAAGGCGTTCACGATGTCGTCCCATTCGTATTCGGTATGTTCAAAAATGTACCAATTATCGACCTTGCAGGCATGAAAGAATTCGTTATTTCGAGACATGAGGTTCGGTTTTATCTATTAACGTGCAAAATACTCACGTTATTTTCATTGACAAATAGTGGTGTGTGCAAAATTTGCCCCTACCACTATGAATACGCTTGTTTTTTTTAGACTTGTAGGTCATTCCAGTACTTGTGGAATATCCTTTTTCGTATTTTTGCACCAAACAAAGCATTTGACCATGAGAATCTGTGTAATCGGCGGAGCGAATGCCGACATCATCGCCACGAGCTTCAGTGCCTTTGTGTCTGGCGACTCCAACCCTGGCACGGTGCGCCTGACGGCCGGTGGGGTAGGGCGCAACATTGCCCATAACCTTGCGCTGCTGGGCGACGAGGTCATCTTCCTAACCTTGTTTGGAGGCGATGACTTCGGCCGATTCACTGCCGAGAGTTGCCGTAAAGCCCACATCGACATCAGCCTCTGTGACTACGCTGCCCCAGGTGCCCGCTCTTGTTTCTTGAGCATCAACAACTGCGACGGCGAGATGGTCGGTGGCGTGGCGGATATGGCTGCTGCCGATGGCATCACTCCAGAATGGCTTGCCCCAAAAATGGAACAGCTGGGCGATGTCGATGTCTTCGTGGCTGATGCCAACATCCCCGTGGAAACCTTGGCCTTTCTGATAGACCATACCGACAAACCCCTTTATGTGGATGCCGTTTCGGGGGCAAAAGCCGCCAAAATCAAAGAGGCCATGGCGATGTCGGTCAAGAAGCATTTCTTTACTCTGAAATGCAATCAAATCGAAAACGCCATCCTTGCCGACTTGCAAGGTGTCGATAGAAGATTTGTCAGCCTCGGAGCGGATGGTTTGGAGGTCGTTGAAGGTAACACCAAACATCATTTTCCTGCTCTGCCTTGCCATGTGGTGAATGCCACAGGCGCCGGCGACGCACTTATGGCCGGCATCATTCACGCGGCCCCTGATGCTACCATTGCTGAAGCCGCGCAAATCGGCCTGCTCTGTGCAAAACATAACATTGAAAGTCCTGATACCGTAAATCAACAACAACCATGAACAAATACCTTGACCTCTCGCCCGAAGTGGCTGAAGCATTGCAAAGCGGGAAGCCCGTTGTGGCTCTCGAATCGACCATCATATCCCACGGAATGCCCTACCCACAAAATGTGGAGACGGCGTTGCGGGTGGAGCAGACCATCCGCGACGAAGGTGCCGTGCCTGCCACCATTGCCGTTATTGGAGGCCGTCTGAAGGCGGGCTTGACCCCGTCGGAGATTGAATATCTGGGCAAGAAAGGCACTGCTGTCACCAAGGCCTCGCGCCGTGACCTACCTGTACTCGTGGCTCGCGGACAAGATGGCGCCACGACGGTGGCCACGACGATGATCATTGCGGCATTGGCAGGCATCCGCGTGTTTGCCACAGGTGGCGTGGGTGGCGTGCACCGTGGTGCAGAGATCACCATGGACATCTCTGCCGACTTGGAGGAACTGGCTCGCACCCCCGTCATGGTCATCTGTGCAGGAGCCAAGTCGATTCTCGACCTGGGACTCACCCTTGAGTATCTCGAGACCAAGGGCGTGCCAGTGATCGGCTATGGCACGGAAGAACTGCCCGCTTTCTACACCCGCAAGAGTGGCTTCAAGGTGGATTGTCGCCTCGACACTCCAGAGGAGGTGGCCAAGGCCTTTATCGCCAAGCAGGAGATGGGTCTCGGTGGGGGCATGCTGGTTACCAACCCCATCCCAGAGGAATATTCCATGGATGCCGATCGCATCAACGCCGCCATCGACGAGGCCGTGGCCGATGCGAAGAGGTTAGGGATTCACGGCAAGGAGACGACGCCCTATCTTTTAGCGCGCATCAAAGACCTCACGGGCGGCGATAGCCTCGCTTCCAACATCCAGCTAGTGCTGAACAACGCCCGCTTGGCGGCGCGGGTGGCTAAAGAGATGGCTTTTTGACGCATGTTATGCGAAAAATTGCATTGTTCATATTGATTTTGCTTTTGTCAGCAGCATGTGGTCGCGTGCCGTCAGTTGACTGGACTGAAGGCCCAGCAGAGCCTGACGGCCGTGCCTTGCATACCCTTGTGCTGCACGATGTGCCCGAAGGCTCTCGCGTGTGGTTCCAAGAGCTTTTCGACAGCAAGACCTCCGTGGAGGGACCCACGATGAACCATTATCAAGGAACCTCATGGTATATCGACATTCCTGAAAGCGGAACGGTTACCTTAAAGTATTACGGTCGCCCGTTGCTAAGGCGTTCTTGGGCGCCCGAGGCCTTTGTCCTACAGCAGCAGGGGAGCGCCGACACCCCGATGGAAGTGCGATATCATTTTCTGGAGCATCCCCAAGTCGAAAAAGACGAAGGTTGCTTTGCCGGCAACTATGAACTCCAGCCCGCCGACATCATCCCTCAAGTCAAGCAGGTGAAATATTTGGATTCCACTGTAGAGACGTTTCCTGAAACGTCTCCCAAGACAGAAACACCACCAATTGTACATCCCACTGGTTGGTATCGCATCAAAATAGGGGAGGATGGAGTGCCAAAGGTAGAATCCGATGATGAGGATGGCGCTTTCTATGCTCAAGTCACACTTGAAAAGTTGCCACAACCTTTACAACCCATGACCATCGAGGACTGGCCGGATTACGCTTACCGTGGCTTCATGCTCGATGTGGTGCGCGACTTTCGCACGGTGGATGAGGTTCTCGAGATTATCGACTTGATGGCCTCATGGAAACTCAACACGCTGCATTTCCATATTGCCGATGACGAATCTTGGTGCTTGGAAATCAAGGATTTTCCGGAACTAACCGAATTTGGTGCCCGCCATGCGCTGCCTGATTGGAATTTGCAGGAAACCTGCGCTTTAAAGCCATCTGCCAATGGAAAAATCGGCAACACCTCTTTTTATACGGCCAGGGAATACCAACGGATTCTTCGCCATGCTTGGGATCGCCGCATCAGGGTGATTCCCGAGTTTGACACGCCGGGCCATTCACGGGCTTCCATCAAGGCGATGCAGGCCTACGAGCGGCGCACGGGCGACAGCGGTTTCCGCCTGCAGGACCCTGCCGACACTTCGCGTTACTGGTCGGCACAGGACTTCACAGATAATGTGTTGAGCGTTTATTTGCCGAGTGTTTACAAGTTCTACGGTGCTGTCTTCGACGAAGTCATCCGTTTGCATAAGGAAGCAGGTGTTCCGCTTCCTGCCATCCATATCGGTGGCGACGAGGTGCCCGATGGCGCGTGGTCGGGCCGTGACCGACATGAGATGAAGGAAATCTTCATCAACGGCATGCTTGATCTTGCCGAGGCACACGGCATTCGCCTGGCAGGTTGGGAAGACATCGCCAAAGAATTGGAACCTGAAACACAAGAGAGGCTCAAAAACTCGCTCTATTTCATCAATGTATGGAACACCGAAGGCATCGAGGGTTTTCCCGTGGTGCTCTCTCCAGCAGCTTACACTTATTTGGATTTGGCCTATAGCGACAGCCCCAACGAAATCGGCCTCCATTGGGCAGGCTATGTCGATGAGTGCAAGACCTTCGCTCTGAATCCCAATGATTACAAAGGCGACATCATCGGCGTGCAGGCGCAGCTTTGGTCTTCACAACTTCGGAGTTTTGATGATGCGACTTACCAGATGCTTCCCAAGATTCTTGGCGTGGCCGAAAGGGGATGGAATGGTGGGTATCTCGAAACTTTTGAAACCGCATTCAACCGCTTCTATAGCATAATCATTGCTTGGGAAATGCCAGAGTGGGAGAGGAAGGGATATGTTTATAAGAAAAGATAGCCTCGTTATTACTCTTTTAATAACTGATCCTATAATAATCTAATACACCTTTGAAGTTGTCCTGCGCCGTGAGGCAAATGTCACGTAAGTAGCCGTTTACTTTGCCCCAATTTTGAATGCCACGATAATAGAACAAGCGTAAATCATCAGTGATGATGAACGGCACGGTATTCGACTGCAAGCATTGCCAAAACATTATTAGTCTACCAACACGTCCGTTGCCG
>CADBGN010000030.1 GCA_902794155.1 uncultured Bacteroidia bacterium | reverse complement strand
GGCCGTTGCTTTCGGCGAAGCCCTCAGCGACGAGTACATGGAGTACATCCAGCAGGTGAGAAAGAACGCCGCCTTCATGGCCAGAGCCTTCATGGATAAGGGTTACGATGTCATCAGCGGTGGCACCGACAACCACTCCATGCTGATCGACCTCCGCGGCAAGTTCCCGGAAATCACCGGTAAGATGGTGGAAAACACCCTCGTCCTTGCTGACATCACCGTCAACAAGAACATGGTGCCTTTCGACACCCGTTCGCCTTTCCTGACCTCAGGTCTGCGTGTCGGTACGCCCGCCATCACCACCCGTGGTCTGAAACAAGACAAGATGGCCGTCATCGTCGAGTTGATTGACGACGTCATCAGCGACATCAATCCTGAGACCAAGACCGCTTCGGAGGCCAAGATCAACGCCGTCCGCGCCGAGGTCAACAAGATGATGAAGGACTATCCGCTCTTCGCTTGGTAAGCTTCAGGCTTGAAAAAGAAAAGGTCGCTCAATGGGCGACCTTTTTTTGTACCAAATTGTCTCTGATGTTCCAAAAACACCTATCTTTGCACTCCGTATTTTTAATTCCTAGGCACCATGAAAACCACTAAAAAATACGGGTTCGACAACGAGAAATACCTCAAAATCCAGTCAGAACACATCAAGGACCGCATTGCGAAATTCGGCGATAAACTGTATCTCGAATTCGGCGGCAAACTCTTCGACGACTTCCATGCCAGCCGCGTGCTGCCCGGCTTCCAGCCTGACAGTAAGCTGAAAATGCTTTCTCAACTGATCGACGTAGCTGAAATCATTATCGTCATCAGCGCCGTCGACATCGAGAAGAACAAAGTGCGCGGCGACTTGGGCATCACCTACGATGTGGATGTGCTTCGCCTGCGCGAGGAATTCATGAACCGTGGTTTCATGGTGAGTTCGGTGGTGGTCACCCACTACAACGGGCAGGCCAGCACCGACGCCTATCGCAAGCGTTTGGAGCGCATGGGCATCAAGGTGTATTACCACCGCATCATTGAAGGCTATCCCAACAACGTAGCCCTCATTGATTCGGAAGAAGGCTTTGGACGCAACGACTACGTGGAGACCACACGCCCGTTGGTGGTGGTCACCGCCCCCGGTCCTGGCAGCGGCAAGATGGCCGTTTGCTTGAGCCAGCTCTATCACGAGAACAAGCGCGGCATCAAGGCGGGTTATGCCAAATTTGAAACCTTCCCCGTGTGGAACCTGCCGCTGAAACACCCAGTCAACGTGGCCTACGAAGCCGCCACCGCCGACCTCAGCGACGTCAACATGATTGACCCGTTCCATCTTGAAGCTTACGGCAAGACCGCTGTCAACTACAACCGCGACATCGAGATCTTCCCCGTGCTGAATGCCATTTTCGAAAGCATTTACGGGGAGAATCCCTACAAGTCACCAACTGATATGGGCGTCAACATGGTGGGTTACTGTCTGAGCGACGACGATGTGTGCTGTGAAGCCTCCAAGCAGGAGATCATCCGTCGTTACTATACCGCCTTGTGCAACCTGGCCAAAGGCAAAGGCACCGAGAGCGAGGTGAACAAGATTGCCCTGCTGATGAAACAGGCCAAGATCACCACCGCCTTGCGCAAGACCACCATTGCAGCCAAGGAGAGGAAGGAAAAGGAAGGTGTGGCCTCTGCCGCCATCGAGTTGGAAGACGGCACCCTTATCACTGCCCACACCAGCGACCTGCTCGGCCCCAGCGCCGCATTGATCCTGAATGCCACCAAACACATTGCTGGCATACCTCATGAGGTGAAACTCATCCCGCAAGCCATGATCGAGCCCATCCAGACCACCAAGGTGAACTATCTGCACGGCAACAACCCACGCCTGCATACCGATGAAGTGCTTGTGGCCCTATCGATGCTCAGCCTTTGGGACGAGAACTGCAAGAAAGCCTTGGAATGCCTACCTCAACTTAATGGTTGTCAAGTGCATAGCACAGTGATGCTCAGCGAAGTGGACCAAAAGATCTTCAAGAAACTAGGTATCGGTCTGACTTGCGACCCTGTGGCTAAGAAATAGTTTCAGAAATTTCGAATCGCCCGCACGTAGAACTCCAGCGTCTTCAATGAGTCGCTGATGACGACTTCACCGTTTTGCAACCTTACAGCTGCTGCTCCGCGTGTACCCGTTTCTGTGCTCGACCAATAGGTCTTGCCTTCCAAAGTCGGATACCCCATAGAGGCTAAAGTGGCGTTCACAGCCTCTTGGTTTTGCAAGAGGTAGCGCATCTCCGTCGTCGAAGGAACGTACCACTGCTTGTTGATGATTTTCCTATGGGGATAGTTCACCAAATGCCAGGTGTTTTTGAGGTAACTCCATTGAATGGCTGGATAATGACTCATGTCATAAACATCCATTAAGATATTGGTGTTGTTCCATCCTTCGTAGGGATTGGTGGCACCGGTCTCGCAGTTGATATTGCCTGGCTCACACCACGTCAGATAAGCCTCATCAAGGCTGACCATCAGCCCATTATGGTCACCAAAAGTCCAAAACACAACCCCTTCCAAGGTGTCATTATGGTAATACTCCCCGATCTCGTAAGTATGCTGATGGGGACCTTGTGGCTCGCCGCCTTGTGGGGTCTCCGGCTTTTGGCAGGAGACCAACGCACACAAAACGACTAAGAAATACAACTCTTTTCTCATATACCGAGCGAGATGTTCAATCCTCGCGCGGTATTCACCAAATCGCTGTCGATGGTGACAAGGTTGGGCTTGGAGATGGCTTCCTTGAGTGAGACAGCCACCACATCGGGATGATGGTAAGCCACCATCTGGCCGAACTGACCGTTCAACACCATCTCAAAGGCCTTCACGCCAAACTCGGCAGAGAGCACACGGTCGTAGGCAATCGGCACGCCACCGCGCTGCAAGTGACCAAGAGTGGTTTCGCGCATGTCGTGAGTAAAGCCTGCCGCCTTCATCTCCTCGATGAAACGACGACCAATGCCGCCCAGTTTCTTGTTTTCATAACCGACCTCTGTGCTGATCTCATACACCTGCTGGCCATCTTTGGGACGTGCGCCTTCGGAGGCCACCACCACAGCAAAGCCACGATCGTGGTTGAAACGGCGTTCCAAGCGTTCCTTCACGATGTTGATGTCATAAGGGAACTCAGGCAACAAGCACACCTCTGCACCGCCCGCGATGGCGGAATGTAAAGCAATCCAACCCGCATCACGACCCATGACTTCGAGGACGAAGACGCGGTTATGTGATGCTGCTGTGGTGACGAGTTTATCAACAGCTTCAGTGGCGATTTGCACTGCGGTTTGGAAACCGAAAGTGCATTCCGTTGATGAAAGGTCATTGTCGATGGTCTTGGGCACACCAATGATGTTCAAGCCCTTCTCGAAGAGTTTCTGCGAGATGCGCTGCGAGCCGTCGCCGCCGATGCTGATGACCGCGTCGATGCCCATATATTGCAGTTTGCGAAGCATTTCGTCCGAACGGTCGACGGTGGTCCAAGTGCCGTCGGCGTTTTTGATGGGCCAGTTGAACGGGCCGCCCTTGTTGGTGGTCTCTATGATGGTGCCACCACGGAAGTGGATGCCGCGCACCGATTCTGGAGTAAGCCTTACAACCTCTGTGGGCTCCCACAAGATGCCGTTGTAGGCCTGAATGCTACCGAGCACTTCCCAATCTTTCTCTTGGGCGGCTCTCTTGACGATGGCGCGGATCACGGCGTTAAGGCCAGGGCAGTCGCCACCACCAGTGAGGACTAATAATCTTTTCATATTGAGGTGATATTTTTAAAACTCAAAAACTAAAAATCTTGTTCATTGCTTGTTTGCTCATCCCCCTTTTTTCTCTTTAAGCGGAAACCGAAGGGCATAAGAGCTAACAGTAATATTGAAGTACATGGATTTCAACCCATATTTATTCTCCTTCAGTTCCATCACATCATAAGATTGGCCTTTGTCCTCGACCAACGATTGCATCGTGGGCGACAAACCAAAGATATCCATTATACCATACTCGTCTGCAACGCTTATCACATGAAACGCCGTTTCTTTCGAACTACCGTCACCTGTTGATGTTACAGCCGAAAGGAGCATAACAACTTGGTTATGGGCATCGGAGGCTTTTTCTGAATCCTGCCCATACAAATTACAATAGATAAGGTGTTTATACAGGTGAAATCTGATATTCGTCGGGTCTGTTTCCAACTCCTTATCTATTTCCAGCGCAGCTTTTTCCCAGTCTTCCTTACTGGGGGTATCCTTTTCAAAGGCTTCGCGCAAAGCATCGATTTTGGCCATCTTATAGGGGTCATAATCCGATCGGGTAGCAGTCCCATAATAAAAATGCCGTATTTGCTCTAGGGTCAATGTGGTATCCGTAGCCTGGAAGCGTCTCAACAATTCAGGATAATAGAATTCGCTTCCTTCTGTGTTGATTTCTTTCTTTATCCTTTTATAATCGGGGGCATTTGCTGCAATGCTTGCATCACCTTTTGGGGTGGTTGTCTTTTTGCTAGTGGAACAAGAATCAAAGACCAACAAGGCCGCCATTGACAGAAATGCTACCAACATGATAGATACAACCTTTTTCATATTCAGCCAGTTATTATTAATCCAAGATTTGGTATTCAATGTTTAAAAGTTCAAAAGTAGGAAAAAAAACGATACGTTGAATGAAAATAATTGTTTTTAAAGGGACATGATTTCAAAAACGAATAAGGGAGTATTTCAATAAGACAAGGCTTTTCAAACGGCCCAAAGGGCCAAAAGCAAATTGACCAGGGCAACGCCCTGGGGTAATGAGATTTTGTGTGTTAATATCGCCCTGAAAGGGCAAAAGCATTAATCGGCGAACACATACCGTTCATCATAATCAATATTATAGAGTTTCAAAAACTCCAAATATTCATCATGGAAATTCTGTTTCACATGATGTTGCTTCTGATTCTTGACATATTCCAAGGTTCTAGACAACACGGACTCGCTGACCGAAAATGCAGCATAACCACCCTGCCATGCAAAATGCTTATATCTATCATCGATAGTCTTGATCCAACGGCTGCTATTTCGTTTCACCTCTTCCACAAGATGCGCAATGGTTTCGGTTTTTGAAAGTACACAAAGCAAATGCACATGGTCGGTAACGCCACCTACACGTAACACCTGACAACCCGTAGTATTTACGAGTTGGCCCATATAGCAATGGAGACGTTCTAGATGTTCCTCTCGAATTTCTGGGCTGGTGGTTTTGATATGAAAAACGATATGCAGATAGACTTTACATAGGGATTGTGACATGGCTTTGATGGCTTTTGCCCTTTCAGGGCGTTATGGAATTCGTGGTTTTTTCGCCACGGGCGTTGCCCGAGGCTGATGGCTCAATGGCCTTTCAGGCCGCTCGCTCCATCGAATAAAAAAGGGCTGCCATGCTATGACAGCCCTATTATTCATTTTCATTTCAAATTCAACGCAATCTGCAATTCGTCCAACTGCTCCTGCGCAATCGGGGCAGGCGAACCGCTCATCACGTCGCGACCGGCGTTGTTCTTCGGGAAGGCGATGAAGTCGCGGATGCTGTCGGCGCCACCGAAGAGCGAGCACAGACGGTCGAAACCGAAAGCCAGACCAGCATGAGGCGGAGCGCCATATTCGAAGGCACCCATCAGGAAGCCGAACTGCTCCTGCGCCTTCTCATCGGTGAATCCAAGGGTGTGGAACATCTTATTCTGCAAGGTGCGGTCGTGGATACGGATGGAACCACCGCCGACCTCCACACCGTTCATCACGATGTCGTAGGCATTGGCGCGGATGTCGCCCCACTTCGTCGGGTCGTCGAGCAAGGCCTCGTCCTCGGGCTTAGGAGCGGTGAAGGGATGGTGCATGGCATAGTAGCGTTGCGTTTCCTCGTCCCATTCGAGCAACGGGAAGTCAATGACCCAAAGCGGTGCATATTCGTCGGGCTTGCGCAGGCCGAGTTGATTACCCATCTCAAGACGCAAGGCGTTGAGCTGCACTCGGGTCTTCATGGCATCGCCACAGAGGATGAGCATCAGGTCGCCAGGCTTGGCACCGAACTTGTCGGCAATGACCTTCAAGTCTTCGGGCGTGTAGAACTTATCGACGGACGACTTGAACGAGCCATCGGTGTTGTATTTGATGTAGACCATGCCGCCAGCACCCACCTGCGGACGCTTCACAAACTCGGTAAGTGCATCAAGTTGTTTGCGGGTGTATTCCGAGCAGCCCTCGGCGCAGATACCTACCACGAGGTCGGCGTTGTCGAAGAGGCCGAAGCCCTTGCCTTTGGCAACATCGTTGAGTTCCACGAACTTCATCCCGAAGCGGATGTCAGGCTTGTCGGAGCCGTAGTATTTCATGGCGTCGTGCCAAGTCATACGCGGGAACTGGCCAAATTCGAGCCCTTTCATCTCTTTAAAGAGGTGCTTGGCCAAGCCTTCGAAGGTGTTCAAAACATCCTCTTGCTCCACAAACGACATCTCGCAGTCGATTTGGGTGAACTCGGGCTGACGGTCGGCGCGGAGGTCCTCGTCGCGGAAGCAACGCACGATCTGGAAATAGCGGTCCATGCCAGCCACCATCAGCAGCTGCTTGTACTGCTGCGGGCTTTGCGGCAGGGCGTAGAACTCACCGGGATTCATACGGCTCGGCACCACGAAGTCGCGGGCACCTTCGGGCGTGCTCTTGATGAGCATCGGGGTCTCGATTTCAAGGAAGTTGAGGTTGCTCAAATAATTGCGCACGAGCATCGCCATGCGGTGGCGCAATTCGAGATTTTGGCGAACAGGGTTACGACGGATGTCCAAATAACGGTATTTCATGCGAAGGTCATCGCCGCCATCGCTGACATCTTCGATGGTGAAGGGCGGAACCTTACTGCTGTTGAGCAATTGGAAAGCGCTTACTTTCAATTCAATGTCGCCCGTCGGCATGTTCGGGTTCTTCGATTCGCGTTCGATGACAGTGCCTTTGGCCTGAATCACGAATTCGCGGCCGAAAGAACGGGCTTGTTCCAAGAGTTTCGGGTCGCTGCTGCCATCCAAGAAGAGTTGGGTGATGCCATAACGGTCGCGTAGGTCAATCCAAACGAGGGAGCCTTTGTCGCGGGTGCGCTGCACCCACCCGGCCAATGTCACTTCCTTGCCGGCGTCGGCAAGACGAAGTTCGCCACAAGTATGTGTTCTGTACATATTTTCGAGATTTAAAATTTAAAAATTCAAAATTCAAAGATTAAAACTTGCAAAAATAGCAAAACCATTTGGAATGGTATGCAAGAAAGCAACAAAATCGTATCTTTGCCCCGTGATTCGGAGACTGAAATATCTGTTTTTGAGCTTTGGCTTAGTTTTGACTGCCCTCATTGCCCAGCGTTGCGCCAATGCGGTGGCACCCACAGGTGGACCTAAAGACGAGCGACCTCCCGTGGTGGTCGAAGCTGTGCCCGAAAACCATAGCATCAACTTCCTAGGCAAAAAGATCGAAATCACCTTCGATGAATACATCACCCTCGAAAACGCCAACCAAAACGTGATGATTTCGCCACCGCTGAGCGAGAAACCCGACTTCAAACTGAAAAACAAGACCGTAGTTATCAAGTTCAAGGAAGACTTGGCGGCAAACACCACTTACACCATCAACTTCGGCGCGGCTATCAAGGACCTGCACGAAGGCAACCAATTCAAGGATTATGTATACAGCTTCTCCACTGGCGACCATATCGACACCCTCGCCATTGCAGGTAAGGTGCTGAACGCCAGCGATAAGAAACCCGTTGATGGGGTTTATGTCTCCTTGTATGCCGCCGACCGCGAGAACGTGGACTCATTGCCGATGACCACCATCCCCGACTACATCACCAAGACCGACAAGGAGGGTAAGTTCAGCCTCAACGGCCTGGCCGACAAGAAATACCTCGTCTTCGCCTTGAAAGATGCCAACGCCAACCTCTATTTCGACCTGCCTAACGAAGACGTTGCCTTCTTGGATACGCTGGTTCAGGCTTCATGTCTGAAAAAGCCCGCCCCGCCCGTGGTGGATTCGATAGCGATGGACAGCTTGGCCATGCAGATGGATTCTCTTGTGAAAGTTGTGGATTCTGCCGTTTTTGAGACGAAAACGATGACAGTAGAAGACTCGATCGTTTTCGAGACGAAAACGGCGACATTTTACCACCCAGACGCCTTGGACCTTACTTTATACATGTTCACCGAGGTCGACTCTACACAGGTGCTTTTGGAGAAGAAACTTGTCGAGGAAGGCTTGCTGCGCTTCGTGTTTCGCCATCCCGCCAAGGAGGCCTTAGTGATGACGCCCGAGATGCTGCCCGACACCTTTAACTTGGTCTCAATGCATTCGCCCGAATATGACACGATTTTATGGTATTTCACACCCAACGTCAAAGACAGCCTATGGGTGCAGGTGAAATACGACACCGTCATCAACGACTCGTCGCGTTACAGCTTGAAATTCAAGGAAGCGGGCGGCAACAGAAGACGCAAGGCAGAACCTAAAAAACTGACTGTCAACAACAACCTACTCGGCCGCGGCGGACTCATCCCTGGTCAAGACCTCATACTGAAGTTCTCCGAACCCATCATCAGCTACCAGATGCGTGATACGGCTGTCTTCAAACACGATTCAACCATTTATTATGACCGCCTCGCCTTCGAACCAGCCGATGAATTTGGCATGAAATATCGCCTCACCACGCCTTTCTCGGCCGACTCAAGCTACAGCTTCGAAATACCCGACTCTGTGTTTTGGGGCATCCGTGGTCGCACCAACGACATCATTAAGACAGATTTCCACGTGCTGAAGGACGACGAATACGGCAACATCTACATCACAGTCGTTCCACCTGAAGGCATGAAACAGGTCGTGGTGCAACTCACCAACGAGAGCGGCAAGGTGTTGAAAGAAGAGACCATCAAGCAGAAACAGGAGGTGATGTTCGATTACCTCATGCCTGCCAAATACAAGCTCCGCGCCCTTCTTGATGCCGACGGCAACGGCAAATGGAGCACGGGCAACTATCACCGTCACACCCTACCCGAAACCATCCTCGACTACAAAGACCCGCTCGACCTTAAAGCCGGTTGGGACATTGACTTGGAGGAAGTTTGGGACCTGGCCCATTAATAATCATGCATGGAAAAGGAATTATCCGTATCTTTGCAGGCCTATTTTTAGAATCAACTTAAACAGCATAATAATGATTTACACACAAGAAGTGCAACACCAATGTTGCGTGAAGAAAGGCGCCAACCATCCTTGCGCTCCGATTCCGGAGGAAGGCAAGTGGGTGCGCGTCAAAGATGTGAAAGACATCAGTGGTTTCACCCACGGCATCGGCTGGTGCGCCCCCCAACAGGGTGCCTGCAAGCTGACCCTTAACGTGAAGGACGGCATCATCCAAGAGGCTCTTGTAGAGACCATCGGTTGCTCTGGCATGACCCACTCGGCCGCTATGGCTTCTGAGATCTTGCCCGGCAAGACCGTTCTCGAAGCCCTCAACACCGACCTCGTGTGCGACGCCATCAACACCGCCATGCGCGAGATCTTCCTGCAGATTGTCTACGGTCGCTCCCAGTCGGCCTTCTCCGAAGGCGGCTTGCTTGTCGGCGCCTCGCTTGAGGACCTCGGCAAAGGCCTGCGCAGCCAGATCGGCACGATGTTCGGCACCTTGGAGAAAGGTCCCCGTTACCTCGAGATGACCGAAGGCTACTGCACCCGCATCGCCTTGGACGAGAACAGCGAAATCATCGGTTACGAATTCGTCAGCCTCGGCAAGATGATGGACTTCATCAAGAAGGGCGACGATGCCAACGAGGCCTTGAAGAAAGCCACTGGCACCTACGGCCGTTTCGCCGATGCAGCCAAATACATTGACCCACGTAAAGAATAAGGAGGACATACCATGGCAAGAAGAGAAGTGAAATTTGAAAGTCAGGAACGCCGCATGGCCAATGTCCTGAAAGTTTTGAACCAATACGGCATCAAGAGCATCGAGGAAGCCGACGAGATCTGCGAAGCCAAGGGCATCGACCCCTACAAGATGGCTGAGGAGACCCAGCCCATCTGCTTCGAGAACGTGAAGTGGGCCTACACCTGCGGTGCCGCCATCGCCATCAAAAAGGGTTGCAAGAACGCTGCTGACGCCGCTGAAGCCATCGGCGAAGGCCTGCAGTCGTTCTGCATCGACGGTTCCGTCGCCGACGACCGGAAGGTCGGCATCGGCCACGGCAACCTCGCCGCCCGTCTGCTCCGCGAGGAGACCGAGTGCTTCGCCTTCCTTGCTGGCCACGAGAGCTTCGCTGCTGCCGAAGGCGCCATCAAGATCGCAGAGATGGCCAACAAGGTGCGCCAAAAGCCCTTGCGCGTCATTCTCAACGGCCTCGGCAAAGACGCCGCCAAGATTATCAGCCGCATCAATGGCTTCACCTACTGCCGCACCGAGTTCGATTACTACACTGGCAAGGTGACCGTCGTGGAACGCATCCCCTATTCGACGGGCCTCCGCTCGAAGGTGAACTGCTACGGTGCCGACGACGTCCGCGAGGGCGTGGCCATCCTGTGGCTGGAGAATGTCGACGTGTCCATCACGGGCAACTCGACCAACCCGACCCGCTTCCAACACCCTGTTGCGGGTACCTATAAGAAAGAGCGCCTGTTGGCAGGCAAGCCCTACTTCTCCGTCGCTTCTGGCGGTGGCACGGGCCGCACCCTGCACCCCGACAACATGGCTGCTGGTCCGGCCAGCTATGGCATGACCGACACCATGGGTCGTATGCACAGCGACGCCCAGTTTGCAGGTTCCTCATCCGTCCCGGCACACGTCGAGATGATGGGGTACCTCGGCATGGGCAACAACCCGATGGTGGGCGCCACCGTCGCCGTGGCCGTCGCCGTGGAACAGGCTATGAAATAATTCAGCAACCTGAAGACAAAAAAAGGTTCCGAAGCATCGGAACCTTTTTTTTGTTTATTCGTCAGCGAGGATGACCACTCGCATTCCAACAAAAGCATATTTGGCTTTCAACTCGTTCAAGTCGTCGTTGCGCAAGCGGATGCAGCCTTCGCTGCCACGTCCCGGCACCGAACTCTCGTTGTTGGTGCTGCCATGGATGCCGATGCCCGTATGGCCTGGTGTCTTCAGTCGCATAAACCAGTTGCCATAGGCAAGAATCTCGCCTCTGCCATCCTTAAAATCGTGGGTCCATTTCGAGGCATCCACAATCTCCGTGATGGAGAAGGGATTTTTTGCCGTGCATTCCGGTGTCTTCATGTCGCCTGGCTTCTGCTTTTGGCCTTTGTTTTTGCCCACACAAACGGGGTAATGCACACGCTTGAGCGTATCGCCGTTCACCACCTCGCAGACATACAGTCTATATTCAGGCTTGGAAATGACAATGAAACAGTTTTTCTTGTTGACGACTTCGGAATAAAACGTCGCCGAATCAGCAGGAATAGTTGTAACGGTATCAGTTACCGTTTCAATAGTGTTTTTATTCTCTTGCTCAGTAATATGACTCTCCGAAGAGCCACACGACGGCAGGGCAAACAATGCCGCCAACACATACATTAATAACATTGTATTCTTCATCTTTTGGTTAATTCTTAAATTGTGATCACAACGACCTTAACGAAACCGCGAAGCCACCGCAAGGTGCCATCTTCAGCTTCAGCGTCGATTTTGAGGTAACAGTTTTCTTCGTGATGGTGTAAGCCTGCGGATTGTAGTTTTCATCGGGGATGCCGCTGGCGTCCTTGGCATCGGCATAGATGGTCGCCTCATATTTCACGCCAGGTTTCAGGAAATCCAATTTCACCGTGACCTCACGGGCGTTCTCATCTGTGATGCCACCAACGTACCACACATCGTGTGGTTGTGGTAGAGACGTTTCAGGAAACGTCTCTACATTGTCGGAAATATTGTAAACAAACCGGGTGGCATTGGAGATAACGCCTTTCTTGCCGTCAGACAACGTTCCCACACCCTCGGCGGCCTTATTCAAAGACGACAGTTTGGGGTGACGAGCGGTGACGATATAATCGCCAGGCTCAGCCATGAGATACAAGCTCTTGTCCCAGTCAACGGCCACGTCCTTGATAAACTGGAAGGCATCCATATAGGGCTCATAATGCTCAGGGAAGTCAGCTGCCATCTGCAAAGGCGAATAGAAGGTCACATACAACCCCAGTTGGTTGCAGATGGTGTGGCGCATCTTACCGCCCCACGGGACAATCTTACCCATGTCAGGCTCGAAGATGCCCGGTGTGTAGTCCATGGGGCCACCTTGCAAACGCGTGAACGGCAGAATGGTGGTGTGTCCAGGTTTGATGCGCTCACGGAACTCGGTGCCCATCGCACTCTCGTTGCCAATCATGTTGGGCCAAGTACGACAGAGGCCAGTAGGTCTTACCGCCTCGTGCGAATTCACCATGATATGGTGCTTGGCCGCCTCCACGATGGCATAGTGGTAGTGGTTGTTGATAGGCTGGCTGTAATGGCCTTCGCCGAAAGGGATGATGGTACCCACATAACCACCTTTCACGGCATCGTAACCATACTTATTCATTAAGGAGTAAGCTTTCTCCATCCAACGCTCATAGTTCACCGTAGAAGCTGAGCTTTCGTGGTGCATGATGAGGCGGATGCCTTTTTCATGGGCGTATTTGTTCAGCGCAGGCAGGTCAAAGTCGGGGTAAGGCGTGAGGAAGTCGAAGACGAATTCCTTCTGCTTGCCGTACCAGTCCTCCCAGCCGATATTCCAACCTTCGATAAGGAGACCGTCAAAGCCGTTGGCGGCGGCAAAATCAATATAGCGGCGCACATTGGCATTGTTGGCACCATGCGTGCCGTTGGGCTTGGCATGTTCGTAGTCGGTTTGACCGAGTTTTACCGAGGGGAAGTCGTTGGTGTAGGCCCAAGTGCTCTTGCCCGAGATCATCTCCCACCAAACGCCCATGTACTTCACAGGGTGAATCCACGACACATCCTCCAAAGCGCAAGGCTCGTTGAGGTTGAGAATAAGACGTGACGCTAAGGCATCGGTAGCCGAGGTGCAAACCATCACCGTGCGCCAAGGTGTGACGCAAGGTGCTTGGATGCGGCCTTTATAGCCCGTGGCATCGGGGCAAAGGAACGCGCGGAACACCATGTTCTTATCGTCGAGGTCGAGATGCATGGTCGGAAAATCGAGCGTAGCGGCCTCGTGGATATTGAGATAGAGGCCGTCGTCGGTCTTCATTTGAAGAGCGGTCTGCACGCCCGTGGGCGAGAATGCCGTCCAAGGCCAGCCGCCGTCTTTGTGGCCTGCCTCCCACAAGTCACGGATTTGTGACAGCCGCGACTCTGTGTAGTTGTATTCCTGCGTGTCGAGGTCGCCAGGAATCCACCAAGTCGTATGGTCGCCCGCCATGGCAAACTCGGTCAGTTCTTCCTTAATCCAGAAGCACACCAAAGCGTTCTCAATGGGGAACTCGTAACGGAAGCCAAGGCCGTCGTCGTAAAGGCGGAATCGGATTTGCATCACCGTGGCCCGCTTCTCCGTGGAGTGGTCCATGCTCTCCACAGAACCAATTGGTTGCTCCAAGGTGACGAGCATCTCGTTATAGTGGTTGCGGATTTGAGCCTCTTCGCCCCAGACGGGTTCCCATGTTTCGTCGAAGGTGCTGTATTTCGTGTCCATTAGCACAAAAGCATGGGCGAGGTCGTCACGCCATTCAAGGGTGAAGCCCATCTTCGAGGGCAGCACAATAGGCTTGCCAGCGCGGTCGAGGGAATACTGCGGTATGCCGTCGACGACTTCAAATTTCAGTTCCAGTTGGCCATCGGGGCTTTGCAGCTTGACGGGCCCATCGGCATAAGACGGTATGGCAAAAACAACTGCCAATACGATAAGTGATAAAAGTTTTCTCATCATGTTTCAGATTAGGGTTTGTCGTAATAGAAAGCACAAAAATAAGAAAAAGATTCGTAATTTTGCCACGTCATCACGAGAAACGAAGCAAATGGAAGAAAAACAGATACTCTTAGGCATGACCCCTGCCGAGATTCAGGAGGTCATCGAGCAGCTGGGGCTGCCGAAGTTCACGGGCAAGCAATTGGTGGACTGGATCTACATGAAACGTTGCACCTCTTTTGAGGATATGACCAACCTCAGCAAGAGCACAAGGGCTTTGTTGGCCGAACATTATGAAACCGGACTGAAGGCTCCCGTGAAGGAACAGGTCTCGACCGACGGCACGAAGAAATACCTCTTCCCTGCCGGCGCGCATTTCATCGAAGCGGCTTACATCCCCGACCGCGATCGCGCCACACTCTGCGTTTCCACACAGGTGGGCTGCCAGATGGACTGCCTCTTCTGCGCCACAGGCAAACAAGGTTTCCAGAAGAACCTCTCCGTGGCCGAGATCATGAACCAAGTCCTCAGCCTGCCCGAGTTCGATACACTGAGCAACATCGTCTTCATGGGTATGGGCGAGCCTTTGGCCAACTACGACAACCTGATGCGCTCACTCGACATCCTCACGCAGGAATGGGCACTTGGCTGGAGCCCCACCCGCATCACCGTGTCGACTAGTGGTCTGATTCCCAACCTGAAACGTTTCCTCGAAGAGTCGAAATGCAATTTGGCTATTTCGATGCATAGCCCCTTCCACGACGAGCGCCTCAAACTGATGCCCGTCGAAAAAAGCTATCCCATCAAGGAGGTGATTCATACCGTGAAGCAACACGACTGGCATGGACAACGCCGGCTCTCGTTTGAGTACATCATCTTCAAGGACCTCAACCACAGCAAGGACCACGTCAAAGAAATCGCACGTTTATTGGGCAGTACCCGTTGCCGCTTTAATTTAATAAGATATCATGCCGTGCCAGGCATCCCGCTAAAGAGTCCCGATGCCGCCACGATGACATGGTTCCGCGATGCCTTGAATGACAAGGGCATCATCGCCACCATACGTGCCTCACGCGGGCAAGACATCGATGCCGCGTGTGGGTTGCTGTCTACCAAAAACTTACTCTGACTTTGTTTCAGGCCTCAAAGCCACAATCAGCGAAGAGCCCTTATAGTTGTAACCGAAGCGGAAGCCCAAGGGACGGATGTCCTTACGGGTGGTGTAAGCATCGTTCAACGCCTTCTGGTACACACTGCTCGAGAACAAATCGATAGGATGGGTGTAGGTGCCATACAGAATGGTCTGCCATCCTCTATCAACTAGTGTCTTGTAGGTGATGCCTGTATCGTCCTGCACAATTGCAAACGAATGCTTGAAGATATCCTCCCTAATTTGTGAAAAAGTCCCATAATGCAAACAATAGGAGCACGACTTGACGAAGGAGACCGTTGAATCCGGATTGATCTTGTCGATCATCGCCTGAACATTCGGGTCAAACTCTTTGTCCAGCAGATTAGTGCAGAGATAATACAAGGTCTTCTCCTCGTTCTCCTCGGGATGGAAGAAGCGGATGGCCACAAACGGGCTGCGTTTTTCGGTCGCAACCCATTCGCCCTCTTTGTTAAGGGTTTGGAAGTCAATGGAAATAATCTCGTAACCCATCCTTGCCATAAGCACCATGAAGATCGGGACAGTGCCGTCAATCTCACTATTATGAAGATCCGAACTCATGTAACTCGTGATGAAGTAGCTGCGACGCAACAAGTCGAGAAGGGCCTTTTGATACTTTTCGTAAGTTTTTTTGCCAAACTCCTTGGCCGTAATCGGCGAACCTGCACGCTCCAAGCCCATCATGTAATAGGTCTCAGCCTTGGGGAAGAACGTCGCCATAAACGGAAAATCAGGACCGCTGAAAGAATAGAAGACGTTTTTGGCACGTGCGGTGATATCACCCATATCGTTTGTACGGATGGCATCCACCTTGTTAAGCGTCTCTTGGCTGTTGGCCCACATACGATTCAATTCAGCTGAATGATTCTTCCATTCTTCTGTCTGAGTCATGGCATACAAAGTATCGCCTTCCTCCAACGGCAGTCCAGCCAAAATGCGTGCCAGGGAATTGAGAAGAGGATCGCCTTCAAGCTTGACGACTTCTTTCTCAACAGGCAAGGTTTCGACAACAGCGACGGTATCGGTTTTTGGCTCTTGCGTTGCACCTTGAGTATTAACGCCATCGCATCCTGTCAAGAAAGCGAACAACAAAGCGGCGATAACCGCTATGCGAAAAGTAACATTTCTCATTGAATTTGTTTTTTAGTAATTATTCTATTGATGAAATAAACAATGATTCCGGAAACAAGGGTAAAGGCGCTCATGAGGGTCATCCACATCACGGATTGCTCACCGTCGGCAAACTTGGTATAGTCCTCATACACCAAATAAACGATACTCCAAAGGATGAGCAGACAGAAAATGATGGGCGTCACGGGATAACCCAAGGTCTTGTATTTGCGCTCAATATTGGGGAACTTGCGGCGATGCCTAAAGATGCCCAACACGGTGAGCAACGAGCACATCGAAAGTAGGATGCCCGTATATTTGGTGATCATCTCAAACGAATTGGTGATGATAAGCAGGAAACTGATGACGTATTGGAAGAGAATGGCTGCCATGGGCACGCCCCTCTTGTTCTTGTACGACAAAAAACGAAGGATCCTGTGGTCCTCACCCATCACCTGTGCGACACGTGGACCCATGAATACCATGGCGCTGATGCTTGAAAGCAGCAGAAGCGAAATGATCAGACCCATCATATTGCCGATGTGGTTGCCAAAGATGTTGTGCGCACTGATAAGACCCACTTCGATCTGACCTTCCAAATCGGCCATGGGGGTGGAACGCAGGAAAACATAATTCAACAACAGGTAGAGCAACGTCACGATGAGGGTGGAGATGATGAGCGACAAAGGCAGGTTCTTCCTTGGGTTTTCTATCTCGCTCGCCATATAGGTCGAGGCATTCCAACCCGAATAGGCGTAATACACCCAAATCAAAGAGATGGCGAAACCTGGATTGAAGATGTCTTTGGATTCGAGATGCTGAGTACTATAGTCTTGGACGTTTTCTGGAAGAATGAATCCGCAGGCGATGAAGATGATGATTACGATGATTTTCAGTACTGTGAAGATGTTCTGGAACGAGCCGCTAAACTTCAAATCACGGGTGTGGATTAAGGTGATTAAGGTCAGCACGCCTAAGGCGATCCACTTGGGATTCAACACGGGAAAGATGCGACAGACGTATGACGACAAAGCCATGCAGGTGAGTGCCACAGGAGCCGCAAAGCCCACAATCAACGAAATCCAGCCCGACAAGAAACCCACCGAAGGATGGTAAATCTCGCCTAGGTAATGATACTCACCACCCGAACGGGGCATGGCCGAACCCAACTCGGCATAGGTGAGCGCACCACATAATGCCACCACGCCACCAAATAGCCAAAGCATCATGACGGCGCCCAACTGATGCGTTCCCAGCAGCTGAAAACCAAGCGAGGTAAACACGCCCGTGCCTATCATGTTAGCAATGACGAAGGCAGAGGCCGTCCACATTCCGATTTTTCGCGTCTTCTTTTCTTCCAACATCAGAAGTGTATCTTGTTAAAAAAGCGTGCAAAAATACACTATTTTCCCTTTCCTCCCAAAAAAACTACATCCTGAACACTCCAAACTGTTGCGGCGGGAAGGGCTGGTTCAATGAGGCTGCGATGCCCAATGCTAAGATTTTGCGCGTATCCATTGGGTCGATGATGCCATCATCCCAGAGACGGGCCGTGCTGTAAAATGCCGAGCCCTCATAGTCGTATTTGGCCAAGATTTCCTTTTTCAGCTGGGCAATTTCGTCGGTTGGCACCTCCAAACCCTTGTACTTGTATTGGTCTTCCTTCACCGTAGCCAACACACTGGCCGCTTGCTCTCCACCCATGACGGAGATTTTGGCGTTGGGCCACATGAACAACAAGCGAGGGCTATAAGCTCTGCCTGCCATGCCATAGTTGCCCGCACCAAACGAGCCACCGAAGATGACTGTGAACTTGGGCACGTTGGCATTGGAAACGGCGTGCACCATCTTGGCACCGTCCTTGGCGATGCCGCCTTGCTCGTATTGCTTGCCGACCATGAAACCCGTGATGTTCTGCAAAAACACCAACGGAATGTTGCGTTGACAGCAAAGTTCAATGAAGTGCGTGGCTTTCAGCGCTGACTCTGAGAACAATACACCAAAATTGGCAATGATGCCCACAGGGAAGCCCATCAGATGTGCGAAGCCACAGACGATGGTGGTGGCATAGCGCGACTTGAACTCCTGAAAGCGACTACCATCGACAATACGGGCAATGATTTCCCTCGGATCGACGAGCTTGTGGAAGTCGATGGGGGCGAGGCCATACAGGTCATGCGGATCGTATAAGGGCGCCTCCACAGGTTGCATATCCAGTTTCTGACGATGCGATTTTTCCAAGGTTTTGAAGATGTTTCGGCAAATCTGCAGGGCATGCTGGTCGTTTTCGGCCAAGTGGTCGGCTACGCCAGAAATGCTGGTGTGCATCTCGCCACCGCCCAATTCCTCAGCCGTGACTATCTCACCCGTAGCAGCTTTCACTAAAGGCGGACCTCCGAGGTAGATGGTGCCTTGATTGCGCACGATGATGGTTTCATCGCTCATGGCAGGAACATAAGCCCCGCCGGCAGTACACATGCCCATTACAATGGCAATCTGCGGGATGCCCATGGCCGACATACGTGCCTGATTGTAGAAGAAACGTCCGAAATGGTCGCGGTCAGGGAAAACCGTGTCCTGCTCGGGCAGGAAGGCGCCACCGCTGTCGACCATATAGACACAAGGAAGGTGGTTTTCCATGGCAATCTCTTGGGCGCGAAGGTGTTTCTTCACCGTGTATTGCATGTAAGTGCCGCCTTTCACGGTGGCGTCGTTGGCCACGATGACAGCCTCTCTACCTTGAATCACGCCAATACCAGTGATGATGCCCGCCGAGGGAAAGTCGTTGTTGTAGGTACCGTATGCCGCCATCGGAGAGAGTTCCAAGAAAGGGGTGTTGGGGTCGATGAGCAAGTCGATGCGCTCACGAGCGAGGAGTTTGTGGCGTTTCTTGTGCTTGGCCACGGCTGCCTCGCCACCACCCTGCATGGAGGCCGACATCGCCGCGCGGTATTGCGCCATCAGCGCAAGGAAATTCTTTTCGTTCTGCTTGAACTCCTCGGAGTCGGTGCGTATGTTGGATTTCAGTACTTGCATAAGAGTGAGTTTGAAACGACAAAAATAGGGAAATTTTTAAGAACTCACCCTATATTTGGATTTTTCATATCTTTGCAGTTTCTAACCAATTCATTGGAAAATGAAAAAACTCCTCTTTTTATTGTCGCTTTTCTGCATGTTTGGCTGCTCAAGTACCAAACCAGAATTAATAGGAACCGGCACCTCCGCCTCATACAATGTCAACATCTATGACGCAAAAGGCGACTGGTACGAGACCGGTCTTCTAATCGAATCGTTCGACAAAAAGAACTTCGTCAAAATCAACGATGGACGCTATGAGCTGCTCACATCGGATAAGGAGGGGTATCGTTTTATGATTGAAATTGATGGAGAATTACTCTATGTCAAGTAATCGCACCCGACATAGAATCAACATCACACCCGAAAACAAGATCCATTTCTGGTCCATCTTCTCGACGGCGATTGTGGGGCTGTTCTCCCTTTGGATTGGTATCACCATCCAAGACGACATCAACACGAAAAACGCCCGCGAGACCCAGAAACTGGCCCGCTACCAAATGACGGAAGCCATCTACCCAAAGTTTGTGCAGTATGTCGACACCTGCGGCTACGTGTTTTACGACCTGCTGGAATACACCGACCCCGACCAATATTTGGATCAGAAAACCATTGTCGACTCGGTCGGTGCCTACTATTCCAGAGAACGTGGCTCCTTTACTGAGGCCATGAGTAACTCTGTCAACTTCCTCTGCGACAACCAGTACTATCTCGGTTCTATCTTCGGCAAGGAATCGCATACGCGGATTTGTAAAAACAACGCTTCCATCCTGTTTGGCCTGCGCCTGCTCTCGCACCGCAACAAGAAGCTGTTCCACATCACCAAACACTGGCAAAACACGCCTTCACTCCAGGACTCCATCACCTTGGAATTGCGTGATTCCTATTATGCCAAAAACGTGTATTCTTACAGAAAAGAGGCTTGTGATGGTATCCTCGAAAACTACATGGTTTTCTATGACAATGTCGCAAAACAAGGATTTGATTCCACACAAATTGTCAACAATGCGGTGTATCAATTCATCTTTGCACCATATTTCGACAATTTCAACGTTTATTCCCAAGAGCTGGTGCCTTCCGAAGACGTGAAAAGCCACATTTGGAAGCACCTCTTGCTGCTGGTTGGAAGTATAGTGCTTGGTTTGGTCCTTTCCTTAGTGCTACTGAAACGCCTGTTCGGAATAGATCATTTTTTCGTCAAAAACAACGACAATACCACTGAACATGTCTGAGAGAAGTACAAATAAACGCCGCATGGCTGGATCCTATTTCATGTCGCTGATGAGTATCGCATTGGTACTCTTCCTCCTTGGCGTGTTTGCCCTACTCATGATGCATGCACAAAAACTCTCCAACCATCTCAAGGAAAACATCGGCTTCGAAGTGGTGATGAACAGCAACGTGAAGGAAG
This sequence comes from uncultured Bacteroidia bacterium, assembly GCA_902794155.1. GTDB lineage: Bacteria > Bacteroidota > Bacteroidia > Bacteroidales > F082 > Limimorpha. Next base: position 5,034 of record CADBGN010000030.1, on the reverse strand, counting down.
ACAACATCCTCAAGCTGCAAAAGGAACTCGACGCCATGCCCGCCGTGAAGTCGACGACCTACATCACCAAGGACGAAGCCATCCGCCGCCTGAGCGAAGACCTCGGCGAGGACTTCCTGCAATGGCTCGGCAATGAGGACAACCCTTTGCTTCCCTCCATCGACGTGCGTTTCAAGGCGGATTACGCCAACAATGACAGCCTCAACCTCATCCAAACCCAGCTGTTGAAAAACAAAGACATCAAGGAAATCTACTACCATAAGTCCTTGGTCAACCTCATCAACCAAAACATGAACCGCATCGGCCTCGGATTGATGATTGCCAGTTTGGTACTGCTCATCATCGCCATCACGCTGATACGCAACACCATACGACTCAGCATCTACTCCAAGCGTTTCCTCGTGCGCAGTATGCAACTCGTGGGTGCCACACCAGCTTATATCCGCCGACCTTTCATCAGAAGCGGCATTGCGCAAGGCTTTTTCGGAGCTTTGATTGCCGATGCTTTCTTGGCCTTGCTGCTTTATGGTCTCTACCAACGCTTGCCCGAATTAACTCTAATACAAGACTATACCATCATTATATGCATCTTTGGCGGCATCATCGTCCTTGGCATCCTGCTTGGTGGACTCTCCACCCGTTCCGCCCTTCGCAAATACCTCAACGCCGATGTCGACAAACTATACGCATAAAAACCAAGGGCTCCTGAGCCCGAATTTTGAATATTAAATCAACAGAATATGGCAAAAGAAATAAAAAAAACACAAACGAAAACCACCGATGCGGCTGATAACCAAAAGGTCATGCCCTTCGGCAGAATGAACTACATCCTCGTACTCATCGGCATTGCCCTCATTGCCTTGGGCTTCATCCTGATGATTGGCGGTGGCTCATCGGACCCCGATGTCTTCAATGAGCAAATGTTCAATTTCCGACGACTCACTTTAGCTCCCATCTTGGTCTTGGCAGGCTTTGTGGTCGAAATCGTTGCAATCTTTTGGAAAGGGAAAAACAAGAATGCAAAATGATGAATGCGGAATGGGTACACATCATTCCATATTTGACATTCTGCATTATAAAATAACGAATTATGAACTGGATAGAAGCATTAATATTAGGAATCATCCAAGGCCTGACGGAATACCTTCCCGTCAGCAGCAGCGGCCATTTGGCCATCGGTCAAGCCCTCTTCGGCCTTGAAGACGGCGAATCGAACCTCGCCTTCACGGTCTTGCTCCATGTGGCCACCGTACTCAGCACCTTGGTCATCCTATGGAAAGAAATCGTGTGGATCTTCAAGGACCTGTTTGCCAAACAGTCGTGGCGCAAATACTGCAACCTCAATGACGGCACGAAATACGCCTTCAACATCCTCATCTCCATGATTCCTGTGATGATCGTCGGTCTGTTTTTCAAGGACAAGGTGGAAGAAGTCTTCGGATCGGGCCTGCTCATCGTGGGCATCATGCTGCTGGTGACGGCCTCGCTGCTTGCCTTCTCTTACTTCGCCAAACCGCGACAGAAGGAAAACATCAGTGGCTGGCACGCCTTCATCATCGGTATCGCACAGGCTTGCGCCGTGATGCCGGGATTGTCGCGTTCGGGTAGCACCATCGCGACGGGTTTGCTGCTGGGCAACAAAAAGGAAAAGCTGGCCCAGTTCTCCTTCCTGATGGTCATCCCGCCCATCCTCGGCGAAGCCCTACTCGACGTCAAGGATATGTTTGAGGTCGGCTTCAGCCAAGCCATGAGCGGTATCTCGCCCGTGGCGGCCATCGTAGGCTTCTTGGCGGCCTTCATCTTTGGCTGCATCGCCTGCAAGTGGATGCTCAGCATCGTGAAGAAAGGCAAGCTGATTTGGTTTGCTATTTATTGCGCCATTGTGGGTATTTTGGCTATTGTATTACCCTATGTCCTTTAAAACGGCCCTTCGACAGGCTCAGGGACCTGAACCATGAAAATGTTTAATTTCGAAGAAGGCGAGGTCATCCTCATTGACAAACCGCTGGACTGGACGTCGTTCGACACGGTCAACTTCATCCGCAGCTTGCTCAACCGCTGCTACGGCATCCGCAAGCTGAAGGTGGGCCATGCGGGTACGCTTGACCCTTTGGCCACTGGTTTGCTCATCCTCTGCACGGGCAAGATGACCAAGCAGATCGACAACTACCAGGCGCAGGTGAAGACCTACACGGGCACCATCCTGCTCGGCCAGACCACTCCCACCTTCGACCTGGAGAGCGAGCCCAATGCCTTCTTCCCCACCGATGGCATCACGCCAGAGCAAATCGAGGCCGCACGACAGCAATTCATCGGTGACTTGAAGCAATACCCGCCCAAGTATTCCGCCATCAAGATCAAGGGGAAACGCGCCTTCGACTATGCCCGCTCCGACGAGGAAATCGAGCTGAAAGCCCGTGATGTCCGCATCGACGACTTCAAACTGAGCCTCGACCGCTTCCCTGAACTCAACTTCAAAGTCACTTGCAGCAAAGGCACTTATATCCGCAGCCTCGCCAACGACTTCGGCAAAGCCTTGGGCAACGGTGCCTGCTTGACCTCGCTGCGTCGCACCCGTATCGGTGACTTCAAAGTTGAAGATGCATGGCCTTTGGAAAAGCTGAGACAACACATTGTTGACACAGGTGATGAGTTTAAGGCTTGGAAGAAGGAGCAAGAAGAAAAACAGCAAAAATAAAACTGATAATCAGCACTTTAAGAAAAAAACTTGACAAAACTTTTGTCCTGCATTATCTTTGCACGCTTTTCTAAGTAATAGAATATCAAACTCTACATACAATGAAACTCTCACAATTCAAATTTAACTTGCCGAGTGAGCTCATCGCACTGCAACCTACGCAGAACCGCGACGAGGCTCGTCTGATGGTCGTCGACCGCAAGACCGGCACAATCGAGCACCGCATTTTCAAGGACTTGGTGGACTACGTGAAAGACGGCGACGTGTTCGTCATTAATAATACTAAGGTGTTCCCCGCCAAGCTCTATGGTGAAAAGGAGAAGACCGGTGCCAAGATCGAAGTGCTGCTGCTCCGCGAACTGGATGCTCGTCGACCCGGCCCGTAAGATCCGCATCGGCAACAAACTCTACTTCGGCGAAGGCGACGAACTGGTGGCCGAAGTCATCGACAACACCACCTCGCGTGGCCGCACTTTGCGTTTCCTTTACGACGGGACCTACGACGAGTTCAAGAAGACTCTCTCTTCGCTTGGCCACACACCCATCCCAAAGGAACTCAACCGCGACGAACGTCCCGAAGACGCCGAAGACTTCCAAACCATCTACGCCAAAGTGGAAGGCGCCGTTTCGGCACCCACCGCTGGCATGCACTTCAGCAAGATCCTGATGAAACGCCTCGAAATCGTGGGCGCTTCCTTCGCCGAGCTGACCCTGCACCCCGGCATGGGTAACTTCCGCGACATCGAAGTGGAAGACCTCACCAAGCACAAACCAGACTCAGAAGAGATGTACATCGACGAGGAATGCTGCACCTTGGTCAACGAAGCCAACGCACGCCATAATAATGTGTTTGCCGTGGGCACCACTTCGCTGAAAGCCCTTGAGACAGCCATGACCATCGGTGGTAAGATCAAGCCCTACAAAGGCTGGACAAATAAATTCATCTTCCCACCTTACACTTTCTCAGTGGCCAACTGCATGATTACCAACTTCCACCTGCCCAAATCACCCATGATGATGGAGGTGGCCGCATTCGCAGGCTACGACCTGCTCATGAAGGCCTACAAGGAAGCCATCGCCGAGAAATACCGCTTCTTCACTTATGGTGATGCAATGCTGATTATCTAAAGTCTCTGGCTACTGGCCCTTGGCCTCTGGCAGCTCCTACCGAGAGCGTCATTGCGGACTTGATCCGCAATCTCCGATAAAGAGGGTTGTAGCTGCCAAGAGCCAAAAGCCAGAAGCCAGTTGCCAATCTTTAAATCCTAAAATCTTGAAATTTTGAAATAAACAAATACCGAACAATGAACCAAGAAGACTTTTTCAAAAAGATAACCGCTCATGCGAAGGAATACGGTTTCATTTTCCCTTCGAGCGAAATTTATGACGGACTGTCGGCTGTCTATGACTACGGCCAAAACGGCGTGGAGCTGAAGAAGAACATCCGCGAATACTGGTGGAAAGCCATGGTGCAGATGCACGAGAACATCGTCGGCATCGACGCCGCCATCTTCATGCACCCCACCACCTGGAAGGCCTCGGGCCACGTCGACGCCTTCAACGACCCGCTCATAGACAATCGCGACAGCAAGAAGCGCTACCGCGCCGATGTGCTCGTCGAAGACTATATGGCCAAGATCGAGGAGAAGATTAATAAGGAGGTGGAGAAGGCTCGCAAGCGCTTTGGCGATGCTTTCAATGAAGAACAATTCGTGACCACCAACCCGCGCGTATTGGAGCACAAGGCCAAGATTGAGGAAATCAGCCACCGCCTGTATGGTGCCATGGAAAAGAATGACCTCGACGCCATCAAGCAATTGATTCTCGACCTGGAGATCGTTTGTCCCATCAGCGGCACCCGCAACTGGACCGATGTGCGTCAGTTCAACCTGATGTTTGCCACCAAGATTGGTAGCGTGGCCGACGGCTCCGACACCATCTACCTACGTCCAGAGACGGCACAAGGCATCTTCGTCAACTACCTCAACGTGCAGAAGACCGGCCGCATGAAAATCCCGTTTGGCATCGCCCAGACCGGCAAGGCCTTCCGTAACGAGATTGTGGCGCGTCAGTTCATCTTCCGTATGCGCGAGTTCGAGCAGATGGAGATGCAGTTCTTCGTCCGTCCTGGCACGGAGCTTGAGTGGTTCCAACACTGGAAGCAGGAACGCCTCGCTTGGCACCTCTCTCTGGGTCTGCCCGCTGAAAAATACCGCTTCCACGACCATGAGAAGCTTGCCCACTACGCCAACGCCGCCACCGACATCGAGTTCGACTTCCCCTTCGGCTTCAAGGAGCTGGAAGGCATCCACAGCCGCACCGACTTCGACCTCTCG
>CADBGN010000029.1 GCA_902794155.1 uncultured Bacteroidia bacterium | reverse complement strand
CCATCGATGCCCGCTTCATGCCTGCCATCCTGAAGGGTGTCAACGAGCGCCTCGAGCAAGGCCCGCTGACGGGTTCTTACGCCCGCGACATCATCGTCTACATCTACGATGGTAAGATGCACCCAGTCGACTCCAACGAAATGGCCTTTAAGATCGCCGGTCGTATGGCCTTCAGCGCCGCCTTTAAGAACGCTGGCCCGAAGATCATGGAACCCATCTACGACCTCGACGTGCGCATGCCTGCCGACCTCATGGGTGCCGTAATGACCGATCTGCAAGGCCGTCGCGCCATCGTCATGGGTATGGACAGCGACCACAACTACCAGACCATCCACGCCAAGGTGCCGTTGGCCGAGATGGACCGCTATTCGACCTCACTGAGCTCGCTGACTTCAGGCCGTGGTACCTTCACCATGAAGTATGCTGAATACCAGCAGGTGCCCACTGACGTCCAGAACCGCCTCCTCAAGGAATACGAAGAGAGCCAGAAGGAAGAAGAATAAAAAAAGAACAAGAGTATTTTTTCATAAGTATTGCATTTTTTCCCCGCCGCGGTTGCCGTGGCGGGGTTTTTTGTTTATTTTTGCGGGTATGAAACCATTAGGTTGGATATGGATTACGGTAGTTTTGGCGATGGCGGCCTGCAACCAACCAGATGACGGTAGGGTAGAGACGCGCCATGGCACGTCTCTACAATTTAACGTATCCCCCGACCTCGCCGCCATCGACAGCCTGATGTGGCGCCAGCCCGACAGTGCGTTGACGCGCCTTTTGCCGTGTTTCGACACCTGTTGCAATGACGCAAGGTTTTGCGTCTCCACCGCAACGGAATACAACCGACATTATGCCAACCTCCTGTTGGCCGAACTGCTGTACAAAAACGACTATGCCCAAACCAACCGCCCTGCCTTGTTGCAGGCGGTGGCCTATTATGATTCGTTGTGCTGCAGAGACGCGGCGCGCCACGTCTCTACAAACGACGACCTCACCTTCCTAGACGCCCGCGCCCACTACATCAATGGTGTGGGCTATTACGAAACCGACAGCGTGGTGCCCGCATGCATTGAATATTTGAAAGCTTTGGAGGTGATGGAAAGACATTTTGGAGAGAAAGAGCTGGTGGGGGCAAAGGCAAGGTTTATAGCATTGGCTTATACACGATTGGCAAACGTTTTCTCAAAGTTTTATCTCCACGAACCTACCATTTATTTTGCACAAAGTTCTCTGCCTTATTATAGGAAACACGAAACTTCAATTTGGAGTTTGGCTTGGGTAATGAACGAGATAGGCTCTCAATATGATATGATGGATGAACTGGATAGTGCGGATTGCTATTACAAAAAGGCGGCTTTAGCCCTGCCTGATACAAACTCTCTGATGTTTAGGGACATTGCCACTCGACAAGCTTATTTGGCATATAAGAAAAGTCCTATGCAAGCGAATGCATCGATATTACAATTGTATCATTTGCTTTCAAGATCGGAAAACGATTTGGAGCGCTTAGCTCGCTCCATGAATTTAGGTGAGATATATTTTCACGAAAAGCATTTTGATTCAGCATGGCGTTATTTGAACTCGGTTTATCGTGAAACATCAAGTATTGGTGCCAAGAAGCAAGCCGCAGAAAGGCTTGTGGACATCTGTAAGTCTCAAGGCAAAACGCAAGAAATGCATGAATATGCCGAGTTCTTAGTCCCATTCGCCAACCTAGATGAGAACAACAGCGGATTAAAGACACATTTGTCAGAACTATTTAATACATTCAAGCAGAATAGGCTGGAACAACTGCACTATAGACAGACAAAGGAGTACACAAGAGTGGCCTTAATGACCTTTGGAGGAATGCTTGTCATAATGCTGACAATATTTCTCCTATTCCGCAAAAACAAGCAAAATCTTGAATCACGATTGGAAGCCGAGCATCATGCACATAAGATGCAGCAAGCGGCTTTGGCAGGAAGACTTAGGCAAAGTAATGCCGCATTGAAAACAAAAGACAAAACGGTGCCAACAACCCCGGCATCATTCTCACAAGGCCAAAATGTGGCAGAAAGCTTTGCTGAAGAACCCGTTTGCCAGCGAATCCTTGCTGTGTGCAACAACAAGGACAAACCCATCAAGTCCACCCTTCCCGTTTCCGCCTATGCCGATGTTGCCCTTAATGATGCTCAGAAAGCTCAGCTCAAAGAGGCTGCTATGCAACATTATGGCATATTGTTTGAAAAGCTGAAACAACAGTATCCCAAATTAAAAGAAAAGGATTTCCTGTATTGTTATCTGAGCATTCTTGGATTGGACAACGTTCAAATCTCCGTGATGTTGCAACAATCTATCAGCACGATATGGGAACGAGAAAACCGTTTGAAAAAGATTTTTGATTCCGAGAGCAAAATCGCCGTCTTTCTTTACGGTTTTATGAACACTTAAAAATCAAGTTATTAATAAAAAAACCGAAAAAACCGAATACGTTTTTTCTTGACAAAAAGGTGATAGCCCCAATAGCTTTGTAACTGATTTCAATTTCAAAACCAAATCAGTATGCAAAAAAACATCAAATTAAAGCAATTCGCCCTTTTGCTTGGCCTTTTGTTGCCAACAGAATGGTATGGTGCATATGGCACCTGTTCAACGGACGGTCTCAGTAATATTTTTATTAAAGAGAGTAATGTAGAGTAATGTCCAAGGAGCCCCAAAGGCTCCACGATTCAAGCCTCCATCAATGGCCACACGCTCACCGTTGTCTTCGCCGAGAACATCGGACAAGTGGCCATGGAGATTGCTTCAACGACGGGTGGAGTGTTGCAAACTTACTGGGCCAACACGCCAGAAGGTTTGCAGACCTATTTGCCTCTCACAGGGAATTACGTCATCACCTTTACTCTCCCCAATGGTGATGAATATTATGGTGAGTTTACGGTAACGGAATGACCGTAATACAATGACATCAACCCAGATTTATTAATAATAACACTATTTGACATTATGGTGATGTCGACCGAACTGAACGGCAAGCAGGGACAGAAAGTGCTCGACCTGCGTGGCTTGGCTGATGGCTTCTATGTGTACTCTGTTCGTTGCGGAGATCGTATTACCACAGGTAAACTGATAATCACGAAATAATATGTGCTTTACAGCAGGGCGGCTGCGGCCGCCCTGCTGACCAATAGATTAAACTATAAAAAATCAAAAATAAAGCAGAAAATATTTGCGTGAAACAAATATTTTTGTATTTTTGCCAATGATGAAAACAAAACTTAAAAACAAAAACAAAAACAAAATGAAGAACACATACAACATGAACAAAAAAACCCTTCTCCTCCTGCTGCTGGCTGTGGCGGGCTTGGCGAAGGCACAGCAATGGCATGAACTCCAATCTGGAGTTACAGACGACCTTTACAGTGTCTGTTGCATTGATACCAATACGGTATTAGTTTGTGGTGCCAACGGCGTAATACTAAAAACCAATGACGGGGGAAATAACTGGCAGGAGAAATACAGGCAGGAAGGGTATGAATGGTATAAAATCAAGTTCCTTGACTCAAATATTGGTTTTGTTTTTGGGGATGACGATAATAGTCATGACAATAACTACAAACTACTCAAAACCAATGACGGAGGAGAGACGTGGCTAGACATGGGCAGTCCTTTCAACGAACACAATTACACCACTCCTTTTACCTGTGACCTTTTTATTGTAGATGCAGACACTTTGTATGTTGCTTGTGACAGGTTGATGAAAAGCACGGATGGTGGCTATACTTTTTCCCAATTAGATATTGAATGGATAAATACAACTCAAGACTTGTATTTTGAAGGGAATGTTGGGTACATTGTTTGGGGTGAACCAAATAGTATAATAGGCACACATATTGCAAAAACGACGGATTATGGTTCTTCTTGGGAAGAGATCCAGATATTTGATTGTTTTGAATCATTTACTGGTTTAGAGCAGGCTTTCTTTCATGACAAAGATCACGTTGTTTTGTATGGAGGTTTCGATGGTGATGACAATAACGCTGAGTACAATGTGATTAGAACCGAGAATGGATTTGCGACCTATCAGTGCCAGTTAATTGAAACCATACCAACAGGGTGGTGGGATTATCCTACAATATCCGGACTAAGTTTCTCTGACATTCAACATGGAATTATTATCTATTTAAGGAACGGTATCAACTCGGGAAGTTCAATCCACACATTTCAGACACAAGATGAAGGCAACACATGGCATGAATTAGGTTCAATAGATTGTGCTAATAGTGAATCTGCCGGCCTCAGCGGTCGCGAGGGTACGTATTACCTTGTTTGTGGGGAAAGTGTCTATAGGATGAAAATGACACTTGATGGAGTCTCGGAGGAAAAGGAAATGGTTTTTGCATTCCCAAATCCGGTATCAAACACGCTCTTTTTCTATGGTCAAGAAAACAGCGACCTTATTCTATATGACTTATTGGGGCGAATGCTGCTTCAACAGGAGATCTCGGATAGAATCCAAAAGATTGAAATCGGCAGTTTCCCTTCAGGAATATACTTACTCAGTATAAAAAACAACAAAGGAAACATTTCTTTCCAAAAAATAGTAAAAAAATAGCCAATCTTAAAGAACCCCTAAAAACATCTGCAAATGAAAAACATTAAACTTACCATATTATTTGTTTGGTTTTCAATTACAATAAACGCGCAAATAAACGATGTCATAACCTTTTCAATTAACGATATAAAGATAGACACCATTGGAGACTATCAGAAACTATCTATGCCAGATTGTTCCTATACTGATATCATTGGATATCCTGAGTTGCCAAGATTGGAAATCAGGTATGTTATTCCTGCCGACAAAAACGTTTCCGATGTGATTGTTTCCGATAGTGTCGTACAAGTCCTTCAAGGAGAGTATCTGTTATTTCCTCATCAACCAAGTCAAAGCATCGGAGATACTTCAACTTGTTTTGTCCAACCAGATAGTTCAATTTATAGAAGTAATCTTCCTTATCCAAGAAAAGCTATTGAAATAGTTGAACATTATAATGAATTTGGTTATCATATCGTACTTTTATATGTTTATCCTTTGGTTTACAATCCACAGCAACAGACATTAGGCTTTTATTCATCTATCTCCTACTCATTATCATTGTCAAATAATGATAACGTTATTCAACAACCAAAGAAAATATCAGAAAGAATGTCAAAACTATGTAAATTGCAACTCAAAGCAATAATTAGAAATGTTAATACTCTTGATAATAATAATGGATGTATTACAGAAGTCGTCGGAATGAACGAATCGTCCCCTTTTTCTAATTTATTATTATCCAATGAATTTAATGTCATCCCTGAGATTATTATTATTACAAATAACAAGGATATTAATGGTAATGTATTGGAGCCGTTTGAGAATCAAAGAATGACAGATTTGTTTCAAAGTTTTGCCAATTGGAAAACGAAAAAAGGAATTCCTACGGTGGTTGTTACAGTTGACGATATCAATAGTTATTATATAGGCAACGATATCCAAGCTAAAATTCACAATTTTCTTGCGGATGTTTATAACGAATTAGGGAGCATGTATGTCTTATTAGGTGGAGACATCAATATCGTTCCTGAAAGAGTAGTAAACATGGATGTGCAATGTAATGATGGTATTCATCATTTGACTTTTGCAACTGATTTGTATTATTCTGCAATCGAGTCTTCATGGGATTTCAACAAGAACGGGGAATATGGGGAAACAACGTTAACTACGTTTAATTGGAACAATGATGACCATAGTGATAATACAGCAGAGTTTTTTCTCGCTCGAATGCCCGTTTCAAATTGCGAAGAAGCCTATAGTATTATTAATAAAACTTATAGCTATGAACACATGTTGGGTATAAATCAAATTGACAGAAAATACACTAACAATATTGTGGCATTGATGGCTTTTCTTCAGAAACATGATAATCCAGAAAATACTGAATTTAACAATTACATGAGAAATACAAACATAATCTTTGGTTTGACGGAGCCTGTTCAAATTGGTATTAATCAAGATGATGTATTAAAATGGAGAGGCTTTGAATCGAATAAAAACTTAGATCCGTCAGTAATGAATTACTGGATGCCCATGTGTAAAAATGTGGCTGTTTCGTGTTTTAATTCTACCATTCCTACTTCCACAGGAGAAAAGGCACATATAATTATGCATTGCGATCATTCTAGCTATCAAAGTTTGGGAACCGCAGTAAAGAATAGGGGTGAAACGTTGAGTAGAGAAGAGGTGGATTTGCTGGAGAATTATCCATTCAATAAAATACTGATAACCTATGGCTGTTCTTCTGGAGATTATAGAAAAGACTGTATTATCAAGCATTTACTGAATAACCCTCATGGTGGTATTGTCTCTGCAATTGCAAGTTCAACAATAAGCTTTGACGATGAATATAATAGAATAAATCCATTTTTTAAGAGTCTATATCCAATACTAGTTCAAGGGCAAACTTTTCAACCATGGTTATATAATAATGCATTAGTTCATAATCATGCCCTTGGTAATAAGATGTTTAATTTCCGAAAGAATCATCTTTTCGGCGACCCTGAATTACCTATTTGGACTCGCGAGCCTGTTGACTTTACTGTTGGCACATCACCATCCTCCATTACGAACCAAAACGGCTTGCTTACCGTAAATATAAGCGGGATGGCTTATTCGGAGTATGCTACTAACGATGTAATGGTATGCGTTATGAAGGAGGGTGAGGTCTATCTTCGAGAACTCTATGATGGGACTGCCCATAGTCACAGTATCGTTTTTCCTATCAATCCCGAGACTAGTGGAGATTTAAAAGTCACCGTTACAGGACACAACTACATTCCATACGAAACCATGGTGCCTGTCACTATTACGGGCAAGAATGTTTATGTTTCAGAAAAGACAGTCGTTGACACTAATGGCAACAATGATGGTACTTTGGATGCAGGTGAAACAGATAATCTCAGCATTGAACTAAAAAACAACGGTACTGTCAATCTAACAAATGTCACTGCCACATTGAGTTGTGAGTTTCTTGATGAAAGCCTGAACCAAAACATAAATGACTATCTTACGCTTATCACTTCAACCGCCAATTACGGTAATATTGCACAAAATTCAACCGTGACAAGAAACAACTTCCAACTTGCACTCTCCAATGCTATCCCCGATCGCACTTCTTTGCGTTTTAACCTGATTATTCGAGATGGTAATGGAATTGTTTGTGAAAGATCTTTTATGCTTACCATAGGTGCGGCTGAGATTGAATATATTTCAATGCGTCATGAAGAAAAACCGAATGGAAAAATAAGCCTTGACATTGAATTAAATAATTTGGGATTTGGAACAGCGAAAGGGGTTATGGCAAGATTAAATTCTCAATCTAATGTGCAAATTACTCAAGGATCCGCAATATATGGGGTTATGACTCATCTTGAGACTCAAACAAGATCTTTTGAATTTATACCCAATAATGGTATTGATGAGACCACTTTTACACTAACTATAACAGATGCCTACAACAAATTATGGTCTTACAATTTTACCTTAAATAATGTTTTAGATACTATTGAAAATCTGATATTTACAAACACGGAAAACTCCATAAAACTGAAATGGAATTCTGTTGAAGACAATAGTGGCTATTATGTTTATCGTTCTATGACGGCTAATGGACCTTATGAAAGACTTAATAGTTATCCCATACCCTCAGCTGTTTATCATGATTTAGGATTGGCAGCAAAGCAAACTTATTATTATGGAGTGTCTTATCTTGACGAACATGGAAATGAGAGTGAAAAAGCCAAGATTACAGCTTGGACATCTTTGCCCGTAGCAGACGGCTGGCCTATTACCATTCCAGATAGTTTAGGCGAGGTATGGGGAACAGCACCGAATGTGGCTGATATTAATGGCAATGGACATCAAGAAATATTTCTGACAACAGGGACTAAAGACAATCCTGGGAATAAAGGAGCTGTTTTAGGTTTCAATAGTCTTGGGGAAGAATTATATGACATTGACTACAATCCGACCACAACTAGCGGTTTTGCTAACTTAGGAATAAGTATGAACTGTACTCCTGCTATTGGTGATATTGACAATGATGGTACCATAGAGATAGTGGTGGCAACAAGAGGTAATACGTCTGGAATAAATCATAAACTCTTTGTTTTCAAAAACAGGGATACTGATCATGATGGGGCTCCGGATCTTGCATGGGAAACATCTCTTGATACTTCAAATTTCAATGGTGTAGTTCTTGCAGACCTTGACAATAATGGAACACTTGAAATCATTGCTCCAAATCAAGGAAGATGGGAGGACAGTACTCATGTTCAAGTATTTGATTGTTTTGGGCATTTAATACATGATATAAGAATCCCTTATACATTTAATATTGATAGCAAAGCTGTAACGATGCCAATCGTTGCAGACCTGGACAATGATGGTCATAAAGAAATCGTATTCGGTCTTGAAGGGGGAGTTTATTCATGGAGTTGTAATACACAGATGCTTTCAACGCTTATCACATATAACCAAAATTATGGAGAGCGCACGGATTGCCCAGTAATAGCTACAGATATTGATGGGGATGGAGACTTGGAAATCCTATATATGGCTATTAGGAGCGGAAAAGGATATATTCGTGCCATTCATTTGGATGGAACTTCTGTCAATGGTTGGAATGGTGATACACATTTTGTCTCACTATCAAATACTAGCATGAATTGGGCTTGGCCTCCATATTATTGCGTTGCCGATATTAATAATGACGGCAACGTAGAAGTATTTGCTGCAGATAACGGTACATTAAAAATGTGGAATAGTAATGGGACTGTGTTTGGAATTGGTGAAATACAAATATCGAATTTAGACTGTCGTTATTTTCAACCTGTCATCGCTGATGTTGACGGAAATGGAGACTGTGAAATTATCATTCCATCACAAAACGGATATATTTATGCATATAAAACCAATGGAAATGCGGTTCCAGGTTGGCCTTTGGCCGTTGTTGACCTCGCGACGATTCCTGCCGTTACAGATATTGACGGCGATGGATTCAATGAAGTCATTGCCGCTTCACAAATGGAATTGTACGTTTGGCATACGGAAGGAGAGAGTAAGTACAATCATTGGGACCGTTTCCGTAATAACAAGTACAATAATGCTGTTTACGAAATTCCATGTTCATACAATCAGGTCCCATTGGAAATCAATGGCACTCAAGTTTGGATTGATGATAGAAATATCTTTAGAACTATTATAATTAATAATGGCGCCAACCTCACAATTAAATCAAAACTAAAGTTTTCTAAGGATTCTAAAATCATTGTTAAACCTGGAGGCCGATTAATCCTCGATGGTTGCATGCTATCAAACGCATGTTCCGGTGAAATGTGGCAAGGCATAGAAGTTTGGGGCAACAGCAGCACACACCAGTACGAAGTGAACGGCAGCCTTGGCCAAGGCTACATCGAGCTAAAGAATGGTGCCATCATAGAGAACGCCAAGTGTGCCGTCGAGCTGTGGCATCCGGGTATTTACAGCACCACAGGCGGCATCATCCACGCCACCGACGCCACCTTCCGCAACAACGCCAAGGCCGTGCACGCCCTCCATTACTCCAATGTGTACTGCGGCGTGGAATGCAGCTACGCCGGCTCTTTTCAAAACTGCACTTTCACCGTCGATGACGACTTCATCGGGACGGACACGCTGCGCAAGCATGTCGATTTGTCGCATGTGAACGGAATCGGTTTCACGGGCTGCAGCTTCTCGGCCAAGAGGAATGTCCCCGGTGTCTCGCCGTATTGTGTCGGTATCGCCGCATTTTCGGCTAGTTTCGGGGTGGATTCATACTGCGACAACCCCAACATCGTGCCCTGCCCCGAGCAGGACGTGGTGCGACCATCCTTCAACGGCTTTTACCGCGGCATACAGGCTGTCAACGATGGCGGCAAGGCCCGCTCGTTCACCGTAAGAAACGCGGTGTTCGACAGCAACACCTGCGGCATCTATGCCCTCAACACGGGCTTCGCCACAATCGTCAACAACGACTTCACCGTGGGCTGTGGCTGGGACTGCGACTTCGGTATCTATGCCGATGGCGTGGCGAACTTCTGCATCGAGGACAACGCCTTCAGGCCAAAGGTGGCCAACACAGGCTCGCCCTACGGTATAGCCGTTGTCAACTCCAACAGCATCAACGATGTCTACAACAACGATTTCCAAAACTTGCGTTGCGGCAACGTGGCCATCGGCGATAACAACGTGGTCGGCAACGCGCCCTCATTAATTCCGCCAGGCCTCACTTACACATGTAACACGAACTCCGGCAACATTATAGACTTCTGTGTGCTAAAGGAAGGAAACACGGGTGGCGTAGCTTCCCCACAAGGCTCGTCAACACTGCCAGCGGGCAATACCTTTGGTGGAACCCAATACCATTTCTACAACGAAGGGGATCCCGTGATTCTTTATTATTATGACAGCGACAGCCCATCCCAAATCCCAGCAAATTCGTTGCTTAATCGAGTAAGTGCCAATGGAATACAAAGCTCAAACAGCTGTCTGTCTCACTACAATGGTGGTTCGGTGACCAAGTCGGCAGCGGAAAAGGCCGCATTGGCATCGGAATACCTTTCGGCACGTTCGACCTATAATAGCCTGCTCCAGCTTTACGAGAGCCGCATCGACGGCGGCAGTACGCCCACTCAGGTGGCTGACATCAACAACGCCACGCCATCCGACCTGTGGCAACTCCGCGACCAGCTGCTCGGCCTCTCGCCCTACGTCTCCGGAGAGGTGCTCACCACCGCTGCAGACCGTTACGACGTCTTCACCGACCCCGTGCTGTTCGAGATCCTCGCCGCCAACCCCGACGAGCTCAGGAAGGACTCGCTCATCAGCTACCTCGAGAACAAGGAGCACCCGCTGCCCTCTTACATGACCGACCTGCTCAGGCAGATGGCCTCGGGCTTCACCGCGCGCACCGCACTGCTCGGGCAGATGGCGCAATACGGGCATGCATACAGCCTCGCGGCCGGCGACATCGTGCGCAGCTGCCTCAACGACAGCGTCACCGACCCGACAGAGCTCCGAACCTGGCTCGGCAACGTGGGCGACATCGCTTCCGACCGTATGATTGTCGCTTCCTACCTCCAGGAGGGCGATTCCCTCCACGCCTTCGCCCTGGCCAGCATGCTGCCACAGCTGTACGGCCTGCAGGGCGATGCCCTCGCCGACCATGCGGACTATATGCGCCTGATAGGCCTGTACCAGACCCTCAACAGGGAGAGCCGTACCGTGTTTGAGCTGACCGACAACGAACTCGCCATGGTGGACGGCATCGCCGAATCGGGCACGGGCACCTCGAAATTGATGGCCGAAGCCTTGAGGATGGAGCGGTCGGAGGAGCAAGAGCCCATACAAGTCTGTCCCACGATGCCCGGGAGCAATGGCGGCATCAGGGGAGGCGTCGGCTTCATGGACGCCTCGATGAACGATGCCATGGGCTTCACCGCAAGCGTGGGCCCCAATCCTGCCACCACATGGGCCACGGTGGAGTATACGCTGCCTGGCGACATGTCAAAAGCCTCCTTTACTGTCACCAATACGCTTGGCGTCACGGTGATGTCGACCGAACTGAACGGCAAGCAGGGGCAGAAAGTGCTCGACCTGCGCGGCTTGGCCGATGGCGTCTATGTGTACTCTGTTCGTTGCGGAGATCGTATTACCACAGGTAAACTGATAATCACGAAATAATATGTGCTTTACATCAGGGCGGCTGCGGCCGCCCTGATGACCAATAGATTAAACTATAAAAAATCAAAAATAAAGCAAAAAATATTTGCGTGAAATGAATATTTTTGTATTTTTGCCAATGATGAAGACAAAACTTAAAAACAAAAACAAAATGAAGAACACATACAACATGAACAAAAAAGCCCTTCTCCTCCTGCTGCTGGCTGTGGCGGGCTTGGCGAAGGCACAGCAACCCTCGGGCCAGAGATACGATTGGGATGACCTTGCGACAGAAAACAGGGCTTGGGTGCAAATGTATCGGTCGGACTACCATGACACAATCTATTACCAATTAGGTATCAATGGTGATACGCTGGTGAACGGCCTGGAGTATAAAAAGCTTATCGAATGCCGCCATCTTGGATATCCCATTGAAGGCCAGTGTGTTGGTGGCATCCGCAAGGACGGGGATGGCAAATACTATTTTGTGTCTTTTTACCCCTATATTGGTTGCTTGATTATTTGCTCGTATACCCAAGAACTGATGCTGTATGACTTCTCTCTTTCGGTTTGGGACGAGTGGGATAAACCATGTTATACGGAAAATAGTGTTGTAACCGAAGTGGGTGAAGAGGAGTTTTGCGGAATTATGAGGAAAGTGATAGTGATGGACTGGGATCCATATTCCCACTGGATTGGTGGAATTGGAAGCAATGAAGGTTTGTTGGATCCAGTCAACGATCCGATTTTGCTTTGCGGAGTTGCACATAGGACGGTCGAGGTTTTCCAAGACGGGAAGAGCATTTATAAGAATCCCGAATTCGACGGGATTGACTATACAGAAGTCGTCGAGTGGCATGATGCCCGTTTCTCTTTCTATCCCAACCCTGCAAAAGACCTGCTTCAATTGCAATACTCGAACGGAACAATCCCCGTTGGAATCGACCTCTACGACCTGCAAGGCCGCCTGGTGCACACACAACACAGCGCTTTCGAGAGCATCGATATGAGCCAATTGCCCGCCGGCACGTATATGATGCGCGTCATTATGGAAGACGGGAAGAGCTACTCGGACAAGGTGGTGAAGGAGTAGCGGGCTATGAAAAGGTTGTTAAAGTCACTCCTTCTGCCAGCGGCGGCGGCCACGGCCGCCCTGCTGCTGGCAGGATGCCAAGGAACAAGAAAAGCATAAGGCACCAGCTACCACACAGTTGGAAGTCCAAGCGGACAGCACGGACTGACACCATGGAGGCCTTCTACGAGCGAATGCGGACTTTCGAAGCTTTGTATCTATGCCGTCAGAAAAGTGACAGACAGGGGTGTTGTCGGGTTCACCTGCGAGAATAATTGAAAAGGCAAAGTGGTTTTTCAGCAAAATATTTTATTTTTGCAGCAAACTAAATCAAAGATAATACTATGGATCTCGGAAAACTCTTCTCAAAAGTGGTGAAGACGGTAAAAGAAAACATCGAAACCGAACAACGACAAACCACGACTGCACCAAAACCTCAACCTGCACCAAAAGCAGCCGAACCTGCTTTCGAAAGGGAAAGGACAGCCTCGGAATGGGTGACCTTCTTCAGAGAGATTCTCACATCGGAATTCCCAGAGTATAGCCTCAAGGAAAACGTGGCTGTGACCAACGTGGTTGGCTTTGCCACCGATGAGTTCAAACTCTACAAGAGCCGTCCCCAACAAGCCTATAAGGCCGAATGGGGCCAACCCTACACTTTTGTGCTCGAACAAGCTGGCACCCCACAAGGCGTGGTGATGCTCGGCAAAGGACACAGCCACGACAGCAACGTGAAGTACCTCATCTCCAGGATGTACGCCAAGAAACTGGGCATCCCTTACATCAACTTCTATACGCAGATGCCTAACGAACGCGACTACGTCATCGGCCGCATCCGCAAGTTCTTGAACTAAAAAACAAAGAAAAAGGGGATGCAGCACCGCTGCGCCTGCCGAAGGAGGCAGCACCGTCGACAACGTTTCATTGGCTTTGCAGGCAGCCCGACGGATGTACCCTCTCGTGATCCGCAAGTTTGCGGATTCAAATTCCTTCCCCTTTTTCTTTTTCAGTAATATTAACATCCATCTTTAGTATGTCTTTGACGCGGGACTTCAGGACTTCGGAACAAAGGGTCGGCCCTTCGACAGGCTCAGAGACCTCACTCGCAGTCCCGCAGTCAATTAGTCCCGCAGTCCAAAGTATCATCTCTCAACTGACACTTCAGGAGACTTGGGAAGAATTTCTCGCCTACCGCCTCTTGAAAGGCCGCTTCAACTGGCATGAGTTCGACGAAGCCGATGCTTTTGTGGAAAGGGAAGACTATCTCCCCTTGGCCAAAAAGATTGCCGAAGACGAAGAACTAGGTCTTCCAACCAAGAAGTTGGTCAACAAGATGGGCTCAGGCAAGAAACGTGTGGTCTACAGCTTCGCACCCGACGAGATGCTCATTCTCAAACTCATTGCCTTTCTGCTCTATAAATACGACGACCAATTTGCACCTAACTGTTATGCCTTTCGCCGCGGCCTGAAAGCCTCCGATGCCATTTTCAAGATTAACAAGGCCATCCGCGAACAAAAGATGTGGGCATATAAACTCGACATCCACGACTATTTCAACTCCATCGACATCGACCTCTTGCTGCCCATGCTAGCCGAGATGCTAGCCGACGACCAATCCTTGTACCATTTCTTCGAGAAACTGCTGACCACCAACCTTGCTGTCAGAAACGGTCAAGTCATTGAGGAAAAACACGGCGTGATGGCCGGTACGCCTACAGCACCTTTCCTCGCCGATGTCTTCCTAAAGGAAGTGGACCGCTATTATTATAATAAAGGAGTGATATATGCCCGCTACTCAGACGACATCATCATGTTTGCGCCTGACTATGACACGCTTCAACAATACAAAGACCAGGTGTGCTATTTTTTGGCACAGTATCATCTGGAAGTCAATCCCGACAAGGAGAAGATTTACTCGCCTAATGAGGCTTACGAATTTTTGGGCTTCAAATGCCATGGTCACGACATCGACATCTCGGAAGCCACCAAAAAGAAGATGAAAGGTAAAATCTCGCGCAAGGCACGATCGTTGTTGCGTTGGAGCCATAAGAACCACATCGAGCCCGAAAAAGCCATGAAAGGCCTCATCAACTATTTCAATCGCAAGTTCTTTGAGAGCGACGACCCCGAAACGCTCACCTGGTCACGATGGTTCTTCCCCATCATCAACCAAACGGAAGGCTTGAAGGAAATCGACCATTATTTGCAGCAGAGTATCCGTTTTTTGAGTACGGGAAAACACAATAAGACCAACTACAGAGTTGATTACGAGCAACTCAAGGCACTTGGGTATCGCAGCCTTGTTAATGAATACTATAAAAGTACAACAAAAGAATAAATGCAGCTGGTTTATTGGCAGCATTAATTGTTAGCAATAGTATTTTGTAAGATTTTCAAGTTTAGCACATCCCTACGGGATGTAAAAGGTTGACGTTGTTTTGTTTTACCGATAGTTAATCCCTACGGGATTAGTCAGACACTGTGACAAGGCATCCCATCGGGATGCGCGTTCGGTAAAAACAAAAACACAGGGATAACTGCATCCCATCGGGATGCGCCATAACTTGCAAAACTTGAATAAGATTTGCTTCAAAAAACTAAAGATTCCTTTCCCTCCACTGCTGGCTGAACGACTTGGCTGCAAACTCGGGCATGGGTCTTTCTTCGCCCCAAAGCGGTCCCAATAAACGCTTCATTTCCAACTTTTTGAAAAACAAAGGTCCATCCATTTTTTTGCGTGTCTTGCAATGCCAAATCATGGCTTTCACTAAAGATTCATATTTTGTGCTACCCGTTTTTTCCATGATGGCTAAATGTCGGTTTTCTATGATTAAGTCGTCCAACGGAATCTTCACGGGACAAATATCGACACACTTGCCACACAAGGAACAGGCGGAATTGAGGTAATTAAAATCTTCCAAACCCTCCATCAAAGGAGCCATCACAGTGCCCACCGGACCGATATGTTTTGTGCCGTAGGAATAACCACCAATGTTCTTATACACTGGGCAAACGCTGATGCACGCTCCACAATGGATGCACGACATCACCTTGCGCTGGGTTTCATGTGCCAGCAACTGGGAGCGGTTGTTGTCCAAAAGGATGACATACATCTGTTCGGGACCATTGCCTGTGGTGGATGGACCAAAAGTGATACTGTTGCAAGCCGACATGCTCTGTCCATTGGAATGCAACGACAGCAAAGGCAACAACACACTCAAATCGTCCATATTCGGAATCACCTTGGCGATGCCTGCCACTACAATATGGATTTTTGCCAATGAAGTGGATTTCAGAATGTTGCCTTCGTTTTCGGTGAGCACCACACCTCCCGTATCGGAAAGCAGGAAGTTGGCTCCCGTGACACAAATCGACACATCTTTGGTCTCAACACCTACCTCGTGCCTCACGAAGTTGACCATTTGTTTGACCGAACTGTCGGGCTTCAACTTGAAATTCGAAGTCAAGATGGCGTTGTTCTCTTCTTTTGAAAGATGAATGGAAGGCGAAAGCGGATGATAGGATTTCTGTTGACCTTTCTGAAGTACGAATCGTCCCACTTCTGTCTCCACCACACGGATGTTCTTTCGCTCCAAGAAGCCATTCAACTCGATCTCATCAAGCACAGTGGAGTTGGAACGCATGATGGCATTGGCTTTTTCCTTGCGGATGAGGTCGAAAATCATGGTCAAGGCATCGTCGGCATTGCGCGCCCAAAGCACTTTGCCACCGTTTTCAGCGAAGTGGGTCTCAAAGTCAACCAACAACTTCTCTGTATTCAATAAAGACTTGTTGCGCAGGGTATAGGCACGCTGTTTCTCCAGTTCGAGGTTGCGGTAGTTTTCCTTGCCTTTGGCAAAGTTGTTCTCAAAACAACCCGTGCTGTAGTTGATCTTCTGCCAATGCTCCTCATCGAAAGCCAGAGCCGAACTCTCCTTAAATATGGTTTTGGGTTCACTCATTTTCATGTTGTTCTTCAACTGGTTCTATCTTTTCAACTCTTCTTGTGTGGCGACCACCTTCAAAGCCAGTGTTCAAGAAAGCCTGCACCATTTCCCAAGCCAACTCGTTGGAAATGAAACGACCCGGCAGGGCAAGTATATTGGCATCGTTGTGTTGACGGGCAAGTTTAGCCAGTTCCACATTCCAACATAAGGCAGCGCGCACATGATGATGGTGGTTGGCCGTCATCTGGGCACCGTTGCCGCTACCACAAAGGATGATGCCAAGGGGATATTCTCCATGTTCGATAGCCGATGCCAAAGGATGGATCATGTCGGGATAGTCGACACTTTCGCTGCTGTGGGTACCATAATCCTTGATCTCATATCCGGCTTCCTTTAGCTTTTCAATCAAAAATTGCTTCATCTCAAAGCCACCATGGTCACTTGCTATGGGTATGATGTGTTCCATTTTTATGCTGTTGATAATTTGATTCGCAAAATTACATATTTTCATTGTTCTCTACCGCTATATCCTACTATTTCTGAAAGACTTACCCGCTTTAAAATAGTCAACGATTTTTATTTAATTAATTGATTGTCAATATTATATTGAGTTATCAACAGATTTTTTGTTGATAACTTTTTCATTGAGGTGGATAAAAATTAGGGGCTGTTGATTCCATATTTTTTCAACCCAAATTCAGGCAAAAATGAACATAATTTCAAAAAAAGTGACCTCATTTTATCCGTTTTTTCGGTTTTCAACGAATAGCCGAAAAACTATTGATAAGACTGAAAAAGAAACTTTTGTTATTTTCATGAGGTCGTATCTCAAACTGAAAAACATTAATGCAAGATTTTTATTGAAAAGTTATCAACCAATTCACAAGCTTATTAACAGCAGTACCATTTTTTAAATTAATTCAAAAAAATTAAAATATAAATTTATTAATGATGTTTTGGGTGTTGATAATAGCGGACGTTTTTTTCGGCGAATTAAAACAGGTATGCCATTAATCCGACAAAAATGTCTAATTTTGACCCGTTTTTAAAGCGATAATGAAAGGCAAGAAGACCATAATTTTATTTCTGACGATAGGTTTGCTATTCAGTTTGAAGGCTTTCTCACAGACTGAATATCAAACATATAGTTATCCAAATGGAAAGATATCGAGCGAAGGGACCTTACGTGATGGCCGTCCAGACGGACTTTGGAAGACGTATTATGAGAGCGGCCAGCTGAAATCAGTGGGTAAGCGTAAAGATTTTCTCTTGGACAGCACCTGGGTGTTCTTCTCTGAATTGGGCGACACCACTTTGATGGTCAACTACAAAAAAGACCTAAAAAATGGGCCGCGCTTTACCTACGGTAAAGACGATATCTTGGAAGAGCCTTTTGTCAATGACGTCAAACAAGGTGAAGGTAAACGTTATGATCGTAAGCGTCATCTCATCCAGACCATGACATTCAAAAACGGCTTTGAAGAAGGCATCTCTCCTATTTTCGACACCACTGGATTATTGCGCGAGATTATAACCTATCGCAAAGGCTTCGTCATGACCCGTGAGGCCTTGAACCGCTATGACCGCGAAGGGAAGAAACACGGCTATTGGAAGACTTTCTACGACGACTGGAGTATCCATACCGAGTGCTACTATAAACATGGATTGCGTGATGGATTCTACAAGGAATACGACGAAAAAGGCAACTTGAAGAAAATCACCAAATTTGTGAACGATGTAGAACAGCTGCTCGAAAGCGACCAAAAGCCACTCATTGTGAAACATGAGTATTATCCCAACGGTCGTGTGAAACGCGAAGCTTCGTTCCGCGATGGCAAGCGCGAAGGTGTTTGGCGCGAGTTTGACGAAGAAGGTAATGTGATTAATTCGCAGACTTATAAAAAAGGCGCTTTGGTGGGTGAAGGCATCGTGGGCACCGATGGCAAACGTCGTGGCGAATACAAGGAGTTTTATCCCGACAGCACCTTACGCGCCGAAGGCCTTTTTGTTGATGGCCTACGTTCCGGAAAATGGAAGTTCTATTATCATAACGGCAAGCTCCAAGAAGAAGGCAACTACACAGAAGGCGACCCCGACGGTGCTTGGACTTGGTATCACGACAATGGACAAAAACAAATTGAAGAACAATTCTATAAGGGTCAGTCCAACGGACCTTATAAGGAATACGACGCCAAAGGCAACCTCATCGTTTCAGGTACCTATTTCGATGGCATGAAAAACGGCAAATGGATCGAGCAGATCGGTGACATGCGCACCCAAGGTGAGTATCGCAACGACAAGCAAGTGGGTGAGTGGGTTTCGTATTACGACAACGACAATATGGCCTTCAAAGGTTCGTTCAATGCAGGCTACCCCGATGGTGAGCATTTCTTCTATTACGAAAACGGCAAGTTGCGCGAGATACAGAATTATAAAGTCGGCGTGAAACATGGCGATTGGAAGAAATACCTCGACACGGGTCAACTCTATTTCACTATCACCTACGACCAGGGTAAAGAAATGAAGTATGATGGCGAAGCCTTGGATGACAATGAAATCATCAAAGAATGAATAAGATACCTTATCTACATCAAGGATCCAAAGTGGCCATCGCTGCTCCAGCGCGCAAGATGAGCCGCGAACAGATGCAACCTGCTATTCAGTGGTTGGAAGAGAAGGGATTTGAACCCGTTTACGATGACCGCCTTTTTGCTGAATATCATATCTTTGCCGGTGATGACGATTTCCGCGCTGCTGTCCTGCAGGAATATCTTGACAATGAGAACATTGAAGCCATTTGGCTCTCGAAAGGCGGCTATGGCAGCATACGCATCATCGACATGTTGGACTTCACCAAGTTCGTGCAGCATCCCAAATGGATCATCGGTTTCAGCGACACCACTGTATTTCATGGCAAATTGAGTCGCTTGGGTTGTCCGAGTCTCCATGCCTGTATGCCGTTTTGCTTCGACCAAAAGACCCTCGAAGCCAAGCAGTCCTTGTTTGATGTCCTGACAGGTAAGCCTTTGCATTATGAATTTTCCGCGCATCCATTGAATCGTCTGGGCGAGATGGAAGGCGAGATAGTGGGGGGTAACCTGTCCGTTTTGTATGGCATGATAGGCTCCAATTCATTCCCTGAAACAGACGGCAAAATCCTGTTTATCGAGGATGTGGATGAATACATCTATCACATTGATAGGATGATGCACGGCTTGAAGCGGGCCGGAAAACTAGATCATCTGAAAGGGCTCGTTGTTGGCGGTCTGACCAAGATACACGACAACGAAGAACCCTTCGGGATGTCGGTGGAGGAGGTGATTGCCGAAGCCGTTTCAGGCCACGACTATCCTGTTTGTTTCGGCATTCCGGCAGGGCATTTCGACAACAACTGCGCGTTGGTTTTAGGTAAGGATATCAGTATTGAAATAACTGATAAGAAAACGATTACAATGCAGTTTGATAGAATAATGTCGTATCTTTGAAGCGTATTTCGTTAAGATTGTAATGAAAAAGCGTCTGAATGTCATAAGTTTATTGTTTTTGCTGTTGATTTTCTCCTATTGTGGAAAAGAAGGCAAACAACAAATTGAACCGCAAGGCAGCAGTGCCCATACGGCATTGGCCGAGATTGACTCGCTGATGTGGCAGCAGCCCGACAGTGCCTTGGCATGCCTGATACCCTATTTCGACACCTGTTGTAGAGACGCAAAATTTTGCGTCTCTACAACAACGACATTCAACCGCCATTACGCCAACCTCCTGTTATCCGAATTGCTGTACAAAAACGACTACGCCCAGACCAACCGCCCGACCCTGTTGCAGGCGGTGCATTATTTCGACAGCCTCGTGCGAGAGGCTCCCCCTTCTAAGGGGGGCGGGGGGATTAAAAAAGACCTCTCTCACCCAACCAACCTCGCCTTCCTCGATGCTCGCTCCCACTACATCAACGGCGTAGGCTATTACGAAAACGACAGCGTGGTGCCCGCCTGCGCGGAATACCTGAAAGCCTTGGAAGTGATGGAAAATCGTTTCGATGAGAAAGACCTAGTGGGGAAAAAGGCGCAGTTTATGACATATATATATAACCGTCTTGGTGATATGTTTTCGGATTGGTTTATGATGGAACCCGCCATTGTTTGCTATAAGTATTCCTATGATTATTCCGTCATTTCGCCTATTTCATTGTATAGCATATCCAATGCATTGCTTCACATTGGCTCTCAGTACGACATAAAAGGTGATAAGGATAGTGCCAATTATTACTATTCACTAGCCCTAACAGAAATGCCCGACACGACAAATACATATTATAGAGACATTGTTTCGACCAAAGCCTTGTTGTCCTACCAATTGACACATCAAGCTGAAGCACCCCTAGCATGCTTGAAGCAGATGGCTGTTTTGGCTGGGGACGATGAAGAAAGGATGACCCGTTATTTGCTTGTCGGTAACATTTACTTTGAAGAGGGACTTTATGATTCCGCGCTTTTGTATCTGGAGCCTGTGATGGAAAACAAAGAAAACCGATTCCTACAGATACAATTGGCAAATTATCTGCGAACCATTTACGACAGTTTTGGAAACAGGGAAAAGGCTGAGGAGTGTATGCGCTATTTGGCACTTTGCAACGAAAAAGGAGCTGAAAACAGTGCTTTGGTCTCACAGCTCAGTGAGATGTTTAAGGCACAGATGAGCCAAAAACAAGAAAAAGAAGTTGGAGCAAAACGAAAGTTAGCGGTCAAAAAAACATTGAGTATTGTCGTTCCCATTGCTGTTGCTTTGGTGTTGGTCTTCATTGTCATGGCAAAACTAAGAAACAAGAAACTCTTGAGGCAACAGCAAGAAGATGCGGACAAAAAACTTGATGAAACGGATCAAAGGCACCGTATGCAGCAGGCGGCCATATCGGGAAGGTTGAAAAAGAGTAACGAGGAAGTGAGAAAACTAAAAGGCCAAATCAAGCAAATGGATGATTTGGTTGCAAAAAGTGAAACAGCTATCTCTTTCAATGAGGAACCTATTTGTTGCCTTATCATGGAGCGGGTGAAGGAAGGGCGGTTCAAATCGAAAATTGATCATTTCACCTATAAGGATTTTGCTTTGGAAAAGCAGCAGTTGCTGGACTTGCGTTTGGCAGTCGACCGTCATTTCGGACAGTTTACGGTTCGTCTCAAGAAGTCCTATCCTGAGCTTACCAACAGCGACCTTGACTATTGCTGCCTTTATCTGTTAAGCCTGACTGATGCTGATGTTGCTGCCTTGATGCAACGGGCCTACAACACAGTGGTTGAACGCGACGGCAAAATAAAGAAGATTTTAGGCAGCAACAATCCGCTTCCCTATACGTTGACTGCTATCGCCAACGAATCTTTATTTTATTGACCTACAAGACGTTAATAAAAAAACCGAATCCTTTCGAACCATCATTTTCTTGACAAGGGTAGCATCGCCTTTGTACTTTTACATGTCAATTTAAAAAACGATGAAAAAAGTAACACAATTGGTTCTGATGCTCTGCTTGATTCTTTCGGGAGCATTGTGCTACGCCAGAGGCATAGCTGGAACGGAAAATGAGAAAGGAAGTGATGGAACACCTATTGTAATAATAAGGAACTCTATCCATAGCGGTTCAGAAAAGGGAAATACAATTATTTCAATGATCAACGGCCATGTTCTCACTGTGGTTTTCACAGAAAACCTCGGACAAGTGACTGTTGAAGTTACGACGGTTTCGGGCAATCCCGTTACCTGCATGTCTACTTATACGCCCAACGGCGTAATCCTTTACGTTACCAACATTGGCGACTACATCATTACCTTCACCCTTCCCAACGGTGATGAGTATTATGGTGAGTTTACCGTAACGGATTAAACTAACCATCAACCACTTATCAAACAATTATCTAAATTAGAACAACTACAATCATGAACAAATCAAAATCAATTATTGCCATCATGTTTTTGGCAATTGTAGCTACAGCCGTGGCCTTTGTGTCCTGCAAGAAGGACAATGAAAACGCTCCAAACACAAAGGCCTACACCGTCCAACAAGCCGCCGACATCCGCCAGATGGAAGATCCGTTGGCCTACATGAAGGACTTCAAGAAGAAGCTGACGGAGAGCAAGGACAATGAAGCCTTCAACCTTGACGATGCCGCATGGCACCTCGCCTGCCTAGCCAACCTCGATTTCTGCAACGTCAACGTGGAATACGATGATTTCCAATTTGATACATTGGAGATGCAGGTCAATGTAACGGATGGCGTCATCCTGTTGGGCGACCTGCGCGCAGCCTACGAGCAGATGTGCACGGAAATACTGCAGTTCAAGAAAGGCATTAGCCACTGTGACCAGAACCTTTATTATATCAATGTGGCCATTGGCGCAGACAGTAACGCCAAGATTGCTGTTATGAGCTCGTACACTATCGCCTCTAAAAGCTTGGGTGACCACACTTGGTATTTTGAAGATGATTTTCTTGCATATGTGAACTGTTACGAAAATTTTTCATCAGATTCGACCTATGTGTGGAATACTACTGCTTCAAATGAACTAACACGTGTTCTTAATCTTTTTGAGCATCATGAATATGAAATCTCTGGACCAAATGGAAGTCAAATCTATTATTTCCCAACAAGAAACCACACCTTTAATTATCCTAATTGTCCAGACCCATACGGTTCTGATTATTTATATAATTCAAGGACCTTTGCTGTAACAGTTACGTCAGGCACGTATATACTATCCCGACAAGAAATGTGTTATTGTCTTGACTCTTATCTAGGATTGGGCTACGATTTTATAAATGACAATTTATACTCATACGAACACCCCATGTGTTGGAAAGTAACTCCAGTTGAAATAAGTAATTGGCCAAAGTTAGATTATCATAAACTTTATGTAGAATATGGTAGACTTATCACTCCAAATCCTCCGGGACCACCTGTTGATTAAAACTAAACTACAAGAGGGCAACTTGCTTTTTAGTTGCCCTCTCCGTTTAATTTATAACTTTGCAACAATCTTAAAAACATAAACAACCATGAAAACACATTTGTTGCTATTTGTATTTGCCCTAGTGGCGGCAGACATGCAGGCCCAAAACTGGGAGATGTACTCGCTTATGTCCCATAACATGGGCGGGTACGGATTTGGCATAGAAGACGTAATGCAACAGCGTAATGGAGACATTCTCGTCAACTGTCCCATCGGTGTTGACAGCGGGACAGCATGGGGACCAATATATACAGGGACTGTTTTCTATAAAATAAAACCATCCCTCCTTGTCATCATCGATTCGCTTTTTATTGAGAATCCTGATACTTCTATTTATGCCATAGAAGCACCTAAATATTTCTTTGCTCCTAACCCTCAAGGTGAGGATAATATTCAGGTCGTTTTCGAGTATCATGAAGATAGCGACAGTTCCTTCCTCTGTATATGCCATTTCCCCGACCACGACCTAAACATCAATCACAATGATGACATTGTTGTTCCCGTATGCGAAGGTCATGCCTATGGTTCCAGCACTATTGTAGACTATGGTGGCGACCTTGTCATGACATACTACAAGGAGCCTTTCCCTCACATAGAATCCGACATCTATATAGCCCGCATCAGTCCCGATGGCATACTCAAACATCAAACTTCATTGTCCAATAACGGGTTAGAGTATAGACCAAATTTGAATTTACTACGGGAATCACCATTGAAATACTACCAATGGTATGGCGATGAAAATTACCCGAGCAACCTTGTAGTTTCTGTCATGGACTCCCTCTTCCATCAAAACATCATGATCATCAACACGACATTGAACCAAGAGGTCATAGACCCAAATATGCCCTATGTTACCGTGAATGAATATTTATCCCTTAATGGTGATACCGAAGTGATTCCTGCTGGGGGTGATGACATACTTGTGGCTGCACAATATGTCTACGACACGACAGGACATCCGATGACTGCTGAGTATGGTGTGGCAGTGGCAAAATACGACATTCGCACTATGCAACTGAAAGGATATATTGTTTGCAACGACTATTTGGGATACTACAAAAGGGCCGATTGTCTGGGTCTCAAAAAAATGACAGATGGGACAGTTTATTTTCTTTATAAAGAAGAAGGATATCCCCAAGCAAGCTTCATGGCGGTGAAGATGGACACCAACCTGAACGTGGAATGGAAACGCTTTTGCAAAACCGACAATGTTGATTTGTACTCTCCGCTTAATTGTCCCATCTTGTACAAAGACGAGCAAGGGGAAGAGAAAGGCATAGTTTGGGCAGGAAATGGAAGGACGACGGGAAACAGCAATAGAGGTGCGCCCCTACGCCTTCTACCCCAACCCAGCGAAGGAACGGCTGCATTTCGAGTACTCGCCCGACGTGCAGCCCGCAAAAGTGGAGCTCTACGGCCTGCAAGGCCGCCTGGTGGGCACGCAACGCAGCAACTTCGAGGACATCGACGTTGGCCAGCTGCCCGCCGGCACCTACACGCTGCGCGTCACGATGGAGGACGGGAACAGCTACTCGGACAAGGTGGTGAAGGAGTAAAAACAAAGATAAAGCAGAAAATATTTGCTTGAAACGAATTGTTTTGTATCTTTGCAACAAACATAAAAACAAAACAACCATGAAAAAGATTCTATTACTCTTTGTATTTGCCATTGCAGCAACAAATCTCCACGCACAAGAAAAGGCAGATTTTTACTCGATCCTGTATCATGAAATACCAGGTTGTTTTTATAACCATAATGGCCTCATTCAACAACGTGACGGAGCGCTGACTTTAAGCTCTTATGTATTTGCGAATAATAGTGGTGGAATTCCTTTGGGAAATGCTCTTTATAAAATATCACCTACCACACTCACTATTACCGACTCGCTGTTCATTGCAAACACAAGCATGTCCTACTATTGGTTGGCACAAAACCCGTACGGTGAAGGCAACACCCGCATCAACTTAGAATATCATGAGGATTGCGACAGTTCCTTCCTTCGCATTGGCCTTTTCACTGACGATGACCTACAAGCCGACTGCAACGAGGATGTAATAGTTCCAGTTTGTCTAGGTTATGCTTATGGCGAAGCAATAGTCGACAGTAGAGGCGATATAATCTTGCAGTATTCAAAGGAGACAGATCCCGTTCATTATAATGAATTTGCAGCTCGATTCGGTTTCGACGGTACGCTTAAAACACATGCTCTGGTATTAGAAAACCAACAGTATGGCGTTAGCCAAATACAAGTGCTTAAGGAATCTCCACTTAAATACTATCAATGGGGGGAAGACGGTAGTTACCTTAACAATCTCATCGTTTACGTCTTAGACTCCCTCTTCAATACAAATCCTATCATTATAAACAGCATTCTAAAAGAGAATGTTGTTGATCCGAACCATACAGTGTATGATTATTTGTTTTTCGATAGCGACACCCAAGTAATTCCAATTGGAGAAGATGAAATACTGGTTGCAGCAGAATATGTAAGCGACACGAACTTTCATGGTGCGGCAGAGTATGGTGTGG
>CADBGN010000028.1 GCA_902794155.1 uncultured Bacteroidia bacterium | reverse complement strand
ATGAACGAAGAGGGTACGGAAATAACCCCTGCCGACGAAGGCATGCCTATCATGCCAATGCAAGGCTTCTTCGTGGTGGCCACTGAAGAAGGCCAAACGATTACCTTCTCGGAGTGGCACGCTCCTTATGTACCCCTTGACAAGTTAGTCATGAACCTTACCAACAAACGTGGTGCCACCATCGACCGCGCCATCGTGCGTTTCGACGGAGGCCACCTGCTGCCCAAGTTCCAACTCAACAAACACCACACCAAGGTCTATATCCCGCAGGAAGACAAGGACTACGCCATCGTCAACGCTACCGAGATGGGCGAGATGCCCGTCAACTTCAAGGCTGAAAAGAACGGCAACTACACCCTCAGCTTCGCTGCTCAGGAAGTCAACTTCGATTATCTCCACCTTATTGATAATTTGACTGGCATCGAGACCGACCTCCTCGCCAACCCGAGCTACAGCTTCGAGGCCAAGTCGACGGACTACGAGAACCGTTTCAAGCTGTTGTTCGTTTGCGGAGACGCAAACAGCGACAATGACTTCGCTTTCTTTAGCAACGGCAAGCTCATCATCAACAACGAAGGCAATGCCATTATGAACGTTTACGATGTCACCGGCCGCCTCGTCAACACACAGAGCGTCAACGGCAGCTGCCAGGTCGGCTTCAAAGCACCCGCAGGTGTCTATATGATCCAGCTCGTCAACGGTGTCAACACCAAGACACAAAAGATCGTGGTTGAGTAATCTGAAGTGAGTGCTTTTTAGTTACAATCCAATTGTGTATTGTAATTATTATCCATAAAGACTTTGATTTTACAACCACAAAAAAAGAGTCGCAACCGTTAAGATTGCGACTCTTTTATTATTTCGACATCAGGTATGATTATCAGAGTTTAAAGGTGATGCCAACAGCTACATTTTCCCAATAGTCGTTCAATGTGGCTTCAAGCATATCGAGCACCAATCCGTTATGGTTACGGGTCATCACTACGCCATTATCCAAACGCTCCAGCTTGGAGTTTTCGTAGTACCAACCGAGAAAGTTGAAATTAAAGTCGAGGTTCACATGGTCGCTCAGCACATAAGTGAGTCCGGGCTTGACAGTGAAGCGGCATGCCTGCAATTTGACATCAAAAGGTGCTTTTTGCGCAAAGTAGGGCGTTTTGCGCATTCTTGTGTGAAACAAATCAATCCTCCGAAATTTCGCTCATCATGGCGCGGTAAGCCGAAAACACATTGGCGCGAGAGAGGTAGCCCAAATACTTCCCCCCTTGAATGACAGGAATGTTGTATTTCCCCGATTTTTGGAATTTATGCACAATCTCTTCCATAGGCTCCTCTAGGTGGATGACGTAATCGGGCAACACAGCGTAGTTTTGTATGGATTGGTCGTAATGACTTGAATCGAAGAGGATGGCGCGCACGTCATCAAACAACACATGTCCACAGAAAAAACCTTCCTTATCGACCACGGGAAAGATGTTTCGCTTCGATGAAGCCACCAACGGCAACAGGTCACCAAAAGTACAATTGGGATCTATAGGGCTGAAATTAGTCTCAATCAACTGGTTGATAGCCATCATGTTGAGGATACTCTTGTCCTTGTTGTGCGTCACCTCAACACCTTTCTCTGCCACGGCATTGGTATAGATGGAATGGCTGAAAAATAGCCTATTGATGGCGTAGGCCAAGGCCGACACAATCATCAAGGGTACGATGAGCGCGTAGCCATTGGTTATTTCGGCAATGAGGAAGATGCCTGTCAAGGGCGCATGAAGCATGCCTGCCACCAAGCCACTCATGCCCACGAGGGCAAACTTGGCCGGATCCAAATTGCCGATACCCAAATAGTTGACTAAAGTAGCAAAAAACAATCCCGTGAAGGCGCCAATAAACAAAGCTGGGGCAAAGGTGCCACCCACACCCCCCGCACCAAAGGTGAAGGCCGTGGCAAAGGCTTTCAGCAGAATCATACCCGCAAAGAGGATGATGACCACCAAGTCGTATTCCTTGAACCTCGCAAACCACGCGTTGCCAAAGACTGGGCTGTAGTCGCCACGCAAAGCCGAGTTGATGGCTTCATAGCCCTCGCCGTAAAGTGCTGGAAACAAGAATATAAGGATACCCAATAGCGTACCGCCAACAAGAAAACGCACCCAAGGCGATTGCACCTTCTTGAAGCGCTTCTCCACACTGAAGGTCACCTTGAGGAAATAAGCCGACACCAAGCCTGCAAAGAGTCCCAAGCCGACGTAAAACAAGGCATTGCTCGGAATGAAGCCCTCGGCGATGACCGCAGGATACTCCACCGTCTGCCCAAGAAACCAATAGGCCGTCAGGATGGCGACAAACGAAGAGCAGATGATGGGCACCAAGGCATTGAGCGACAAGTCGATCATAAACACCTCAAGGGCAAAGACAATACCCGTGATAGGCGCTTGGAAGATGGCTGCCAAGGCCGCCGCGCCACCCATGCCGATAAGCAAGATGGTGTGCTTATAGTCCAGTTTCAGCAACTGGGCGATGTTGGAGCCTATGCTGCCACCCGTCGACACGCTGGGACCTTCCAATCCCACAGAGCCACCAAAACCGACAGTCAAGGCGCTAGTGACGATACTCGACCAGGTGCTGCTATGGTGCACCTTACCTTTGTTTTTCGAAATGGCATAAAGGATGCCTGGGATGCCATGGCCGACGTCCTTCTTGAGGATGTACTTACAGAACAGGATGGTCAGCAAGATACCGATGGCGGGGCAAATGAAATAAAGCAGGTGGGAATAGTTGAACTGCGCGTTGATGACCAAATCGCGAATGCCGTGTGCCAGTTTCTTGATGACGACAGCGGCGGCACCAGCCAAGAAACCCGTTGGGATGCTGAGTATCAGCATGAAACGACGGTCGGTCATGTGCGTCGCACGCCATGCATTGAAGCGGTCAATCCATCCGTTGATTTTGTCTTTGGCTTTACCCACAATCTCACTTTTTTCGGCCGCTAAAATATAAAAAAGTAACGCGCGCAACGAAAAGAAACGACTTTTTCACTATTTTCGCAGTCTCATGGACACGGGATACGAGACTTCGGGACACGAGACATTGGATCCCGTAGTCCCGCGTCACTCAGTCCCGCGTCAAAAAAGAACATAATGAAAATCGTCAGCTACAACGTGAACGGCATCCGCGCAGCCATCAACAAAGGCCTGTTGCAATGGATCAACGACTACCAACCCGATGTGCTCTGCTTCCAAGAGCTGAAAGCCACGCCCGACCAGATTCCCTTGATGGACTTTGAGATGATGGGATACCACCACTATTGGTTCCCCGCCCAGAAGAAAGGCTACAGCGGCGTAGGCCTCATCACAAAACAAGAGCCCGACAACGTGGTCTATGGCATGAACGAGCCTTTGTACGACAACGAAGGTCGCTTTCTCCGCGCCGACTTCGGCGACCTCTCAGTAGTGAGCGTCTACCACCCCTCAGGCACTACGGGCGACGAGCGCCAAGCCTTCAAGATGGTATGGCTCGACTTCTTCCGCAAGTATGTCAATGCATTGAGGAAGGAAAGACCTCAACTGGTGCTCTCCGGCGACTACAATATCTGCCACGAGGACATCGACATCAACAATCCACGAAAACACGACACTTCATCTGGCTTCCTGCCCGAGGAACGCCAATGGATGACCGACTTCCTCAGCGACGGCTACATCGACAGTTTCCGACAGCTAGTGAAAGAACCCAACCAATACAGCTGGTGGAGCTTTCGCGCCGGTGCCCGTGCCAAGAACCTCGGCTGGCGTATCGACTACCACATGGTGACCGACAACCTAAAGGAACGCATCGCTGGTGTAGGCATCCTGCCCGAGGTGATGCACTCCGACCACTGCCCTATCATGCTCGATTTGGCATGATTTTCAAAAACACATGCCTCCTTTTCGGAAAAAGTTGTACCTTTGCAGCGGAAAAACATCCATGCCCTTATAGTTCAAGGGATAGAACGGAAGTTTCCTAAACTTTAAATCTAGGTTCGAGTCCTAGTAGGGGTACAAAAAAAGCCTTGCCTTTGAAAAGCAAGGCTTTGTATTTCATTTCCATTCGCAATCATTTCACCGTCACTTTCCGATCAAAAACTTTCCCGTCAGCTGCAGCAATACGCAACACATACACGCCTTCTGCCCAATCGCTGACGTTGATTTGACTCTCGTTTTTGATGGTCTTCACCAACTGGCCCAAAGCATTGAAAACCTTCACTACAATAGGCTCAAAACCCTGGATGTAAAGCACCTCCGATGCAGGATTTGGATAGATCAAGGTCCCAGAGGCTCCTGAGCCAGTCGAAGGGCCGTTTTCTTCGATTGCATCATATCCCGTTTGGAATGCCCTCGGTTGTCCCGATTCGATCCAACTGCCATCGTCAAACTCGCAAGCAAACATATATTCATAATAGGTGTCTTCCTCCAAACCTTCAAGCACAGTTTCCACATAACCGTCGGTCGGTACATCCACCTCTATCCATTCGTTTTCATCCCATTTCAGGTACTTGAAATAAGCCCTCGCAAAATGGTCGTTGCCCTGGTGAATCCAAGCCGACAGCTTGGCTGAATGCAGGGTAATGTCGGAAGCTTCATAAAGGATGAAACTCGCCAAGCCATGGATGGGATAACCGTTGTTGGTGCCATTATCCATCACGAAAGCGTGTGCGCTTTGGTCGAGTTGGTTCTTGAACTGCTCGGTCTTCATCTCATCGGAAGTCATGCCCGTGCCATAGCCATTGTTGCCGCCAGCAGAGGTCAAAAAGAAACAATTGCTCACATTAATTGCATTTTCGCCCTTAGTCGGGTCGATAGGACTGACCATGCCAAAGATGCCTCCCGAAGTGCCACCACTAATCTGCCCAACATTGTAGCAAGAATAGATAGGCACTTCCGCCGACTCCACCGTGGCGGCCAAAATGCCACCAGAAATACCCATCAGCACAGCATTGGCACTGACGGAGCCCGTGTTATAACAACGTTGAATAGAAGCATTTTCACGCGCAAAGCACACCACACCGCCTGCCACGGCGGCACCCATAAAGTTGCTGTTGGTCACCGTCACGGTTGCTGACGACGAACATTGCACCACACGACCGTTTTGTACACCAGCCACCACGCCGGCAGCACCACAAAACGTGCCACCATTGTTCACGCTGACCGAGCCCGAGAAACTGCATCGGTAGACCAAAGCATCGCCAGCGATGCCGCCCACCACGCCAGCAGCACCCATGCCCGTGGAAATGACCGTGCCGCTCACCGAAAGATTCATGACATAATGGTCTTCACCCCCTACAGCAGCAAACAAACCCGTCAAATCGGCATTGGACTGGATTCGCAAATTCTCAATCTGATGATAGCAGCCATCGAAACGACCTGCAAAATAGAAGCCGTTCATGCTATAATTCACATTGCCAATAGGCGTCCAATCGAGGTTGTTCAAGTCGAGGTCGTCGGTAAGCAGGAAATACTCATCCTCAAAAACGCCTTGTCCCGAGGATTGATAACCCTCGTTGACTTTCTCGGCGAGATAGGCCAAATTGGCCGCAGTCTCAATGCGATAGGGGTTGTTCATCGTGCCGTCACCTTGGGTCCATGGCTCCGAAGAGCCGTCCCAAACATTGGTAGCCATCAGATTGAATGTCAAAGCTATGGCAAGGATAGATAGTAAAGATTTCTTCATTTCGTTTAGTTTTTCACTGCAAAGTTATAAAACATTTCGCCGAAATCAGCGTTATCATCCTATAAATTCGTATTTTTACCGCCTAATTTCATTTCTATGAAAAAACTCAGATTTACCCTCCTCATAGCCGCATGGCTCGTTTCCACCTTCGCCATCGCCCAAAACGGCGTTTCCATCGGCAATTGGCGTACCCACCTGCCTTACCAGAAAGTGATTGGTGTGGAACCTGTGGGCAGCAAGATCTACGCTGCCACGCAGTATGAGTTGTTTTATTTCGACACGCAGGACAACTCCATCAATATCCTCAACAAAATCAACGGTTTGTCGGACATCGGCATCAGCACCATCGGATACAACGAAAGCCAACGTAAGCTCTTTGTGGCCTACACCAATGCCAACGTCGACCTCATCGACCATGATGGCAACATCCACAACATGAGCGACATCAAGGACAAGAACATCGTGGGCAACAAGAGCATCAACCATGTGTATTTCGATGGCGACTTGGCATATGTGGCTTGTGGCTTCGGCATCGTGGTCTTCGACTTGAAAAAAGAAGAGGTAAAAGACACCTATTATATTGGAAACCAAGGCGATATGGTTAATGTCACCGATGTAGCCAAATACAACGGAAACATTTACGCCTGCACCGACAACGGCATGTATTATGCCTCACTTGATGCACAAAATTTGGCCAACTATGCCGCCTGGCACTTCGACAACAGCCTCATCCATCCCCATTTGGCCTATACCGAGATGGAGGTGTTCGGCGATAAGCTACTGCTCAACTACAACGGCGGCTTCAATACCGATACCCTCTTTGTCTTCGACGGCAATCATTGGGGTTATCTTGACAAGGAGAACGTCAGCGAGAAACGTGAGATACGCGCCTACAACGACCGACTCCTGGTTTCCAATCGATACAATGTTTCTGTGTACGACCGCAACCTCAATCTCCAACACTCCATTCACTCGCCCGGAGGTAGTATCGAACCATTCTCTACGGCTTTAGACAACAACGGCTACTATTGGATTGGCGACAACAAACGTGGCCTCATCAAGACCTCTGATGGTTGGAACAATATGGATGTAAAACCCAACGGCACAGCTTCGAAAAACGTCTTCGAGCTCAAGGCCTGCGGCGACCAAGTTTGGATTGCCACTGGAGGCCATGCCGCCAACTGGAGCAAACGTTACATGCGTGAAGGTGTAGCACGCTTCGACGGCTTGTGGACCATCATCAACCAAAACACCCTTCCTGACCTCACCAACTACACCGATTACGTGTGTACCGCCACCAACCCCAACGACCCTTCGGTCACATACGTGGGCACCTGGGGCAGCGGCATTTTGAAATTCAAGGATGATGAATTAGTGGAAGTCTACAACCATGAGAACAGCTCACTTGAACCTTGGGCTAGCGACCCAAGTCTCGTCAACATCAGCGGATTGGCCTTCGATAGCAAAGGCAATCTTTGGGTAGCCAACACCGGAGCCCCTAACCTACTCTCCGTGATGGAGCCCAACGGTACTTGGCATTCTTATAACTTGGGCGGTAGCCTCAGTGCCATTGACATCGGCACACTGCTTATCGACCATAACGAC
Organism: uncultured Bacteroidia bacterium; assembly: GCA_902794155.1. Taxonomy (GTDB): domain Bacteria; phylum Bacteroidota; class Bacteroidia; order Bacteroidales; family F082; genus Limimorpha. The sequence goes on along the minus strand of CADBGN010000028.1, from coordinate 25,138 downwards.
TACAAATGGATTACGCGCCGCAACGGAGAGGTCATCGTTTTTAATGACAACGGCACCCTCGACAATCCCACTGATGACCAGTCGGCCAACCTTAATACAGCAACGGGTAACGGCAAACTACTCGGTTCGGTCAACTGCATCGCAGTCGACAGCAAAGGCAATGTTTGGACTGGTACCGACAAAGGACCTTGTTTGTTTGAAGATTCAAAAAAGATCTTCAACGGTTCCAACTTTGATGCCACCCAAGTTCGCGTGCCTCGCAATGACGGTACCGACCAATACGACTACCTCTTCGACGGATCCAATGTACTTTCGATGGCTGCCATGGAAGGCGCCAACCAAATTTGGTTTGGTCTCGAATCGGGTGTCTATCTCATGTCGTTCGACGGCAAGCCCAAGGAAATCCATTACTTCAACACTGACAACAGCCCCTTGCTTGATAACGCCGTCAATACCATGGCTGTCGACAAGAGCGGCGAGGTGTTTTTCGGCACAGCCAGTGGCGTCATCTCCTATCGTGGCGAGTATGCCACTCCCGACCCCATCATCACCGACGTGGTGGCCTATCCTAACCCCGTAAGACCTGGATATAATGGCTTCGTCGGTATCAAAGGACTGGTTTCCAATTCTTTAGTACGAATCACTACCGTTGATGGCACCTTCGTCACCCAGCTGATTTCGGAAGGCGGTCAGGCCGTGTGGGACTGCACCACCATCAACGGTGAGAAGGTGGAACCTGGCGTCTACCTCATCTTCGTCAGCACCAAGCAAGGCACTGACAAGTTTGCCACCAAGATCCTGATCATGAACTAATGGACGACACAATCCAAGGCATAGTCCTGCAATCCATCCGCTACGGCGACACCAGCCTCATCGTAAAGGTGTTCACCCGAAGCCTTGGCTTGCGTTCCTATATGGTGAAAGGCGCCTTCAACCGCAACTCGAAGAGCCGCGCCGCCTTGTTTCAAAACCTACACCTTATTAATTATGTGGAAGCAGGCAAGCCCAACAAAAGCAGCTTGGGCTACATGAAAGATGTGCAGCTCGCCACAGTTTACCAAAGCATCCCTTTTGTGATGAACAAAAGCGCTATCCTAATGTACGTCAGCGAGTTGCTTTCAAAAACCATTACGGAACAAGAACAAAATGAGCCACTTTACGACTTTATCTCGCAGTCGCTACTCTGGCTCGACCTAGTCCATCAAGACTATGCCAATTTCCCCTTGTTCTTCACCTTGGAGCTGACACGACATCTTGGCTTTTACCCTAAAACCAATCATGAGTCGGGCTATTGCTTTGACATGATGGAAGGCTCCTTTAGCCATGACTACCCCCTGCATCCCTACTATTTCGATGCAGAGGACGCTCAGCTACTGTCGCAGTTGCTCAATGCTGGCATAGACGAAACATGTCGCATCCCTTTACATGTGAACCAACGCCGTTCTTTACTCGACGGGCTCATCGTGTTCATGCGGCTCCATGCTCCTGTGATGAACGACTTCCATTCACACGAGGTACTGAAAACAGTTTTGGAATAAAAAAGTAGAGACGCAAAACCTTGCGTCTCTACAAAGATTTCACGAAATGTTTTGCCTTTATTTCAAATCTACTGTAGTCTGTCCGATGACCTTGCCACCTTCTTCATAAACATCGATGAAATAGGTGCCAGGCATCAGTTCGTATGCATCAGGCTTAGTATAGTAAGCACGAACAGCGGTCTCCTTGCCGTCATAGTTGACCCTCACCTTCTCGGTGAACTGCAAGGTCTCGCCGTTAGCCTTGAAGGAATACTCGTCGCCCGACCCCTTGCTGATGATGGCACGCTTGGGATCAGCGATACGGACATAGAACAACTTCGTTCCAGGCTGGATGAGCTCGTTGGCGGCCACAGTGAAGTCGATTCTGATGCGTTCGGCACGACTGGCCCTGTCGGTAGCGCTTTCCTTGCCACTGCCTTTGAAGCGCACGGCTTGGGCACTGTAGTTGGAGATTCTCATCGTAGCGGCTTGGTTCACCTTGTTGGTCAACTCTTCCTTCTGACGGGTAAGGTTGGTGTTTTGACGGCGTTCGTTCTGGTATTCCTCACGAATGCGCTCGTTCTCTGCCACCAGTTCACGGTTGACGGTATAGAGCGAGTCCATTTGGCGCACATAGCGCTGCGAAATCTCCTGCAATTGTGTGACTTTCTTCTTAATGCGGTTGTAGTCCCATTGCGAATCAAGTAGACGCTTGATTTCAACGGCATCAGCTTGGATGATACTGTCTTTTTCGGCGAGCTCCTGGCTCAATTCGCCATAGCTTTCCTTCAAATTGTTGTGCACCTTCATCAGACTGTCCACTTCGGCCTGAAAGTCGAGGCGTTGCATTTCTTTTTCGGCCTCGAGGGCTTCCTTATCGGTTCTCAAAGAAGAATTACGCACGATGAAGAAAACCAAGGCAACAGCCAATAAACCCAAAAGGGCATACAGCCATAAGGGTTGATTTGTTTGTTTCTTTCTCTCTGAATCCATGACTTATTTGTTTTGTTTCGATTCGTAGTATTATGTTGCAAAAATAAAAATAATCCTGAAAACAAACTCTTTTTTAATCCACGTCCCGACAAGGTTCCACTTTTGCCCTTGGGATATGGACCGGGATGCTCTGTCCCACCACGTTGATATAGACAATCAAGTGGCGCTTGTTGCGGATAGTCTCCAATCTTCCGGTTAGACCTTTCATCGGGCCATTGATGATCCGCACCTTTTGTCCCACCTTCAAATCTTCGCTGTTCAGCATCTTGAATTCCTCGCCTCGTTCATACTCGCTGACAAACTTCTTGATAGCAAGAATCTGGTTTTCGGGAACAATGACGGCTTGCTTCTCAAAGCAGACAAACTTAATCACGCCATACACATTCAAAATTGGGATGTATTCCTTGTCGCTAGAAAACACAAACACGTACGACTTAAATAGCGGCTCCTCCACTTTCTTCTTACGGTCGCTCCACTGCTTCAACTGAGTGACCAAAGGCAGATAGGCTGTGTAGCCTTGGTCTTCCAGTTGCGAAAGCACCTTTTTCTCCGACCGAGACCTAACATAGAGGGCGTGCCAATGTTTTTCTTCACGACTATCCATTGCCAACAGCGTTACTCCTAATCTTTCTTTTGGGAATGGTGATGATGTCTATGCTTTTTCTTGCTTCCGTCTTCAGTCTCTCCATAATATTCGCTACCATAGCCATAACCATAGCCATAACCATAACCATAACCATAACCATAACCATAATGATTACCACCATAGCGATAGCCATAACCCTTCTCCGCTTGGAGACCATTAACCACAATATTGAACTTCATGCCACGGTCTTCAAGGTCCTTGATGATGCTGCCGAAAGCATTCTTGTTGGTCACGCCTTGACGTACGATGAACAGGTTGGCGTCGGTATGACGCATGAGCAACAAAGCATCGGTAACCAAGCCAAGAGGCGGCGTGTCGATGATAATGTAATCATAGCGTTTCTTCAATTCCTCAAATAACTCGTCGCACTTTTTCGAAGCGATTAATTCGGCAGGATTAGGCGGAATCGGTCCACTGGTGATGATGTCGAGTGTCGGAATCTTACCAGAAGACTGAATCACAGCATCCAGAGACTCCTTATTACCCAAGTAACTGCTCAATCCAACATTATTGTTCAAGCCAAACTCTTGGAACAGCCTTGGTTTACGCAAATCGAAACCGAGCAATACCGTTTTCTTTCCATACAGAGCGTAGATAGAAGCAAAATTGATGCTGATAAAAGTCTTTCCAAGGCTCTGTACATCGCCCGTGACGAGAGTACAACAAGGCGTTTTGCTCTGTGTGATGAAATCAACATTGGTACGAATGGCACGGAATGCCTCCGACACTGGTGACTTGGGATTGTTGACGACCAACAACGGGTCTTTGTTGCTGGTTTGTGCCACCTGACCAACGATAGGATAATGGGTCAGTTTTTCCACGTCTTTGCGGTCGGTGACTGTATAGTTGAAGAAGTTCTTCAGGAAGAGATACAAGGCAGGGATCAACAAACCTATAATAATGGCAATCAGGTAGTTCATGGCATTACGCGGTGCAATTCTCCTTGTCTTTTCCAAACGCGCTTCATCAAGAATCTCGTTATCGGGCATATTGGAGGCACGCAGAATCTGCGCTTCAGCGCGGCGCTGCATCAAATATTTATAAGTGTCGTCGGTAAAATTGTAATTTCGCTGGTAATTGATCAACTCTTGTTGCTTGGCGGGCAATTGGCGCGACTCCACTTCCAACGAGCCGATACGGCGGTCAATCTCATTGATACTCAACTGGGCATTATCAACCAAATTATTTATGGTCTCAAGCAAAGCCCTCTTCGTGGTAATGATTTGTTCGTTGAGTTTCATAATCTCAGGGTGTTGCTCGGTCTGGGTAAGCAACTTGGTGGCCTTGGTCTGCGACAATGTGACAAGGTCACGAGCCAACTGGTTGAGCAAGGGGTCGTTGATACCCATCGTACTGGGCGAAGCCAAGTTCTCAGGATCGTCGATTTGAACCTTGATATAATCCTGCATTCGCTTGTAAATCTTGAGGTTAACTGACTTCTCTGCACGTTCTTTCTCCAAAGTACGAAGATTGGTATACACCTGATTAGCTTGCAGGTCGAGGTTCATGAGGTCGTTTTTGGTACGAAAATCTTTCAGTTCGGTCTCGGCCTGACTCAACGACTCTTGAATGCCACTCAACTCATTGTCAATAAACTCGATGGTATTCTCGGAAACCAAATTCTTTTTCTCCAGACCGCGTGAAACATATTCATTCATCAAAAGATTGACAAAATCCACAATCTTATTTTTATTGGTACCACTCATGGTTACAGCAACCACGGATGACATCTTACTGATGGGAGCCGTGGAGAAGCTACTCATCTGCGAAACGAGAGCAGGGTAACTATTAATCCAGAACGATAACTTGCGGTTGTATAGGTTTTTGGGAGCAATATTTTCATTCAATGTAATACGAATGCGGTTGTATCCATTGTCGATCCATTCTCCTTGTTTATATTCGCCAGTGAAGTCTATGATGTCGTCAAGGTTGTTATTGACTTCAGATTTGTTTTCGATATATTGGCAGAGCAGAAAATCGTATTTCGAATAGCCCTCACCCTTGGCACTGAGGCGGAAATCACCATTCTCGAGAAAAGTGATTTCATAAACCAAACCCACCGCCTGTGGCACACTACGTTCAATATCTACCAAAAAAGGAGAGTTATTGTACAACTCCTTAGAAGCTATACGGCCTTTTTCAGAATAGGTCACTTCGATGCCCATCTTCTTGATGACACGTTCGGTGAGCGAATATGACTTCAGGATGGCAATCTCATTGTCGACATTTTGGCTGCTACCATAACTCCACGATGTCATGATTGCCGTAGCATCAACGCCTCGATTCTCCTTGATAAGCAATGTGCCCGAGGTTTGGAAAACCTTGGTCGAATAGCGGTTGATGACGAAGCCGACGGCCAAGGCTATTACAACAAAGATAACAAATAAGTACCAATAACGCAAAGCCGTAAAAATCAGCTGTTTTATATCAACACCCTGATCATCCCTGGATTGCTGAAGAATATTTGATTGTTTTTCGTTTGCCATAGTTTTCTATGTTTTTAGTTGCTTTTCTTAAGAATATTATACAAAGTCACGCCCAAAGTGACAATGGAAAAGACCGTGGAATAGGGGAAGGTGGTGAAGCCCCATTGCTTGATTTTAAGCGGCTCCACGTAAATGATATCATTGGGTTTCAAGTAATAATATGGCGATGAAAGGATATCGGCCTGACCCATGTCAACTAAGATAATCTCGGAACCATTTTTTGTTTGGCGGATAATCTTCACTTCTTTCTTATTGGCAAAATTGGTCATATTGCCAGCCAATGAAAAGGCTTCAAACAAGTTGATTTGTTGTTGGTAAATCTTATACATTCCGGGTCTCGAAACTTCGCCCAATAGCGTCAGATTGAAATTGGCCAATTTGACAACCAACGTACTTCCGTTCATATAGGTATCAACAGCCTTTTGTAGCTTATTTTTCGCTTCATCAACCGTTAGGTTCTTTACCATAATCTTTCCAATCAATGGCAATTCAACACATCCATCCTCATCAATGGTAGTGGTTTGAAGGTAGATATTGGCATCTGAAGACAAGTAGCCTCTTATATCACCATTAATTGAAGCTGCACCTCGTTCGTCTATGGTATTGATGACATGGATGTATAGATTGTCTCCACTTTGCAGTTTATAATTAATGGAACGATCGTTGACGTATTCTTTCGAGAGATTTTCGGCAATCATCTCGGCATCTTTTAGATAAAGCATTTTCTTCTGGGGAACACACGAAGCGAAAGCCACAGCAAATAAGGCTGCAACCAATCCAACTTTTAGTAATCTTTTCATATAACTATTCATTTTATTTTGTTTTTCAATCATTCAAAAGCGCAAGATCCTTTACTCCCACCACGGGTGTTATTGGCATTTTCTGTTCAAGCCTGAATTGGTATTTCCCTGGATCGGAAATCATTAGTTTTTTGTTGATAGGCAGAGTAAAAGTATAACAACCGTCCACCTTTTCAACATTCCAATGCCCCTCCTTATCCTTCAGGTTGAATTTGTAGCCTTTGGCACGATAAGGATTACCGTTCTCATCGAAAACGGTAAAAACCAGCGAGATATCGTTGTATGGATAATCATCAGTGAAACGAATACGCAAACTCAAGTCGTAAGTCGTCGCCTTGGTAATGTTAACATCAGTGGTCACATAATCAAAACGCTCCCAAATGGTTTCATAAAAACTGCGTTGCAACAATTCCTTGTTGTTCGTCCGTTCACCGCACCCTAGCAGGCACAAGAAGAAAGCCAACGTAAATATATGGTATCCTTTCATTTTTTATGCATAAAAAACCGCGCAAATATACGGAAAAAATGTGAACTGACTTATTTTTGTTATCTGTTTTTGACAGAAAACTTTTTTTTTCAAAAAACAGCTTGCAACCCTTTCGAGCATAGAGAAAAACTTATACTTTTGTAAATTGAAAAAAATAGTATGAGAACGAGCAATAACATTTTGACAAACAGGAAGTTATTGGTAATGGGTATTTTCATTACCATAGGGGTGGTGTTTATTATCAGGTTGTTTTTGCTCCAAGTCGTCGACAAACACTACAAGCAGTTGGCCGACAACAACGCCCTACGTTTCGTGACGCAATATCCCGCCCGAGGCAAGGTGTACGACCGTAATGGCAACCTATTGGTGTTCAACGAGGCCGTCTACGACCTGATGGTCGTCCCTAGACAAGCCATGGAAAAAATCAAAGACACCGTGAATCCTTTTGACACCATTATGTTTTGCCACCTTCTCGAAATCGACAAAGAGTCTTTCATCGATCGGATGGACAAAGCAAAAAAGGAGTCGTATTTCAAGCCATCGCCATTCATGACCCAAGTATCAAAAGAGAACTATGCACACATCGCCGAGGTGCTCTACCGTTTCCCAGGGTTTTATTTCCAAACACGTACCGTACGCCACTATCCTAATGCCATCGCAGCCCATACTTTAGGCGACATTGGCGAAATCAGCAAGAATGAGCTGGACAAAGATAAAGAAGGAGAAAACTACTATCGACAGGGCGACTACATCGGCAAATCGGGTATCGAGAAGTCGTACGAGAAAGAATTACGCGGGGTAAAGGGTCTGAAAGTGATGATGGTGGACGTGCACAACCGCGAAATGGGCAGTTTTATGGAAGGCGAGCTCGACAAGGAACCTGTAGCTGGGAAAGACATCTATCTTGGTTTGGACTCGGAGTTGCAGGCCTACGGCGAGAAACTGATGGTAGGCAAAATAGGCTCTATTGTTGCCGTAGAGCCTTCCACAGGACAGATTTTGGCTTTCGTCACCAGTCCCACCTATGACCCCAACCTACTGGTAGGTCGCGACCGCGGCAAACATTATAAAGAACTGGAAGCCGACCCAATGAAGCCATTGCTTAATCGCGCCATCAGCGGCACCTATCCGCCTGGATCCACTTTTAAAACCGTTGTGGGACTCATTGCCATGCAAAGCGGTAGCATTACTCCTGCCACTTGTTTCCATTGCAGCGGCCAAGCCTCCATGCCCATCAAATGCACCCACAGCCATGGTTCCAGCCCCGACTTTGCCAATGCCATCATGAATTCGTGCAACCCCTACTTCTACGAGTCGTTCAAGGCCACTATCAACAACCCTAAGTTCGGCGGTATCAAAGAAGGCTACCAATATTGGAAAGACATGACTTACAAGTTGGGACTCGGACGCAAATTCGACACTGACATCCCCTACGAACGAAAGGGCAACATCCCTGAACGCGAGTATTACGACAAGATGTACAACGGCCAATGGAATTCGGTCACCATCCGCTCTTTAGGTATCGGCCAAGGTGAAGTGCTCGTGACACCCTTGCAGCTCTGCAACATCGCCGCCTTGATTGCCAACGAAGGCTATTATTACCCGCCTCACCTTATCAAATGCTTCGGCGACAGTACCGCCATCCCTGAAGTGATGACGACCAAAGTGGACCCAGGCATCGACCCAAAACACGTCAGAACGATGAAAAATGGTCTGCGAACAGTGTTCAGCGGTCCCGCAGGCACGGCACGCCGTTACGAGTTGAAAGACATTCCGCAATGCGGAAAGACTGGTACTGCCCAAAACCCACATGGCAATTACCACTCCAATTTCATCGCCTTCGCACCTATCGACAACCCAAAGATAGCCCTTGCTGTCATCATCGAAAATGGCGGATATGGTGCTACTTGGGCTGCTCCTATCGCCAGCCTGATGATAGAGAAATACATCCGAGGCTATACGGTACGTGAAGACTTGGAAAAACGCATGATGGAAGGCAGAATATCATATAAGAACGAACGATGAACGAAAGGAATAGCATCATAGGGAAAATCGACTGGTTGACCATTCTTATCTACTTTGCATTGGTCATCATCGGTTGGTTCAGCATCTTTTCGGCCAAATACGACGAGATGCACCCTAGCATCTTTGACCTGTCACAAGTTTACGGTAAACAACTCATTTGGATTGGCGCCTCCCTTCTGATAGGTTTCGTCATCCTTTTGGTCGATGCCAAGTTTTTCAACGCTTTCTCGCTGTGGATCTATTTCTTCTTCCTAGCCAGCTTGTTCGTAGTATTGGTATACGGCAAGGCCACTAAAGGCGCTACTTCTTGGATTGACCTCGGTGCAGGTGTCAAGTTCCAGCCCTCCGAGTTTGCCAAGATGGGCACTGCCTTGGCATTGGCGGGCTACCTTGGGCGATTGGACGTCGACCTGCAAAAGCGCAAAAATCAAATTATTGCAGCTCTGATTGTACTCGCTCCCATGGCACTGGTGCTGTTACAAAACGACACAGGGTCAGCCATAGTATTCGTCTCCTTCATCTTTGTGCTCTATCGCGAGGGATTCCCCGGAACAGGATTGGTGATGGTAGGCGGCATTTTGGCCATACTTTTGTTTGTCCTCACCCTGGTTTGGAGCCAAACCATCATGTATATTATCTTAGGTAGTCTGCTCGTCGTTTTCTTGACTTATTATCTGATTACCAAAAAGAAAGGTCTTGTCAAAATGCTTGCCGTCTTTGCTTGCATGTTCGTTTTTGTTTTTTCGGTTGACTATGCTTTTAATAAGGTGTTGCAAGAGCACCAACGCAACCGCATCCTCGTGCTGCTTGGCCAACTCGACGATCCCCAAGGCGTAGGTTACAACGTTCACCAGTCAAAGATTGCCATTGGCTCGGGCGGATTCTCAGGCAAAGGTTTCCTGCAAGGCACACAGACCAAATATGACTTCGTCCCCGAACAACACACCGACTTTATCTTCTGCACCGTAGGAGAAGAAGGCGGTTTCATGGGCACAGCCATTGTGGTATTGCTCTATGTGGCATTGTTAGTTAGGATTATCGTCTTGGCAGAACGACAACGTTCTACCTTCAGCCGCGTATATGGCTACAGCATCGCAGGTATCCTATTTGTCCATGTGGCCATCAACATCGGCATGACCATAGGTTTGGTACCCGTCATCGGCATCCCCCTCCCCTTCTTAAGCTACGGCGGCTCAAGCATGCTGGCCTTTACCATGATGCTTGCTATATTCGTTAAACAGGACGCCAATAGATTAAATATATTGTAGTTTTGCTTTGTGACTTTCAACCCAAATATGGTGTGAGAACCACAAAACTATTATTCATAAACCGAAGTGAAACTGAACGTGTTGACGTCAAATAGACCTTGGTCGCTGAGTTTCAACTCTGGGATGACAAGCAAGGCCATAAACGCCAAGGTCATGAAGGGCGCATAAAGCGTTGACCCTAAGCGTTTGGCCAAAGCATCGGCATTTTGATAGGCTGCTGCCACCTCATACCCATCTTCATTGCTCATCAATCCTGCAACAGGCAGGGGCACTGCTAGCATCTCAGTACCACAGTATGCCGTCACGCCACCCGTATGTTCGATAAGCAAGTTGACGGCATGAAGGATGTCCTTGTCGCTGACACCCACCGCCACAAGGTTGTGACTGTCGTGGGCCACACTCGAGGCCAAAGCGCCTCTTTTCAATCCGAAGCCTTTGATAAAAGCAACTGCGGGCGTGTAAGGCTGATAACGGTTGACCACCACCATCTTCAGGATGTCGCGGTCAACGTCGCTAACGATGCCACCGTTTTCCACTTTAGGTTCAGTCGTGAAGCATTTGGTGATAATCTGACCATCCAAACACTCAATCACTTTGATCTTCTTTCCATTATCGGAAACGAAGAGGTCTTGGGCATAAAGGTAGGGGCGTTCAAAGATGTTGGGTGTACCAGTCTCTACATACTTTATGTTCGACACACCGTTCTCGGCTACCAACACACCTTTTATATAGGTCTGCTTGGCAACAGGGTTGCGCAAATCATCAACTACAATGAAATCGGCATCGTCACCATTCTGAAGCATGCCCACATTCAGGTTATAATGCTTCACGGCATTAAGAGATGCTGCCTTCAGCACATCCATCACATTGTAACCCAAGGCGATGGCACGACGCACCAGTTCATCAATATGACCTTTCACCAACTCGTTGGGATGCTTGTCGTCGGAACAAAACATCAGCTTGTTGGGGTGCGTGGCCATTAGTGGAATCAAAGCCTCGAAGTTCTTGGCTGCGCTGCCTTCGCGAATGAGGATCTTCATGCCCAGGCTGATCTTCTCCAAGGCCTCGGCCAAGGTATAGCATTCATGGTCAGTTGAGATACCCGCCCCGACATACGTCTGCAGGTTGTGACCCGTCAAGGCAGGTGCATGGCCGTCGATAGGTTTACCATAGCGCTTGGCAGCAGCAATCTTAGCCCTTACCTCGGGGTCGTTGGAGAGTACCCCAGGATAGTTCATCATTTCAGACAGGTAATGAATGTCAGAAGAGGCCAACAGTTCCTCAACATCGGCAGCATTCAGCACACAGCCCGATGTCTCAAAAGCCGTGGCGGGCACACAACTCGGCGCACCGAAGAAGAACTTGAATGGCACCTTCTTGCCATTTTCGATCATATATTGCACACCTTTCTTGCCCAGTACGTTGGCAATTTCGTGAGGGTCGCTGACGGTAGCCACGGTGCCGTGACAGGTAGCCAAACGGGCAAACTCCGAAGGCACTAGCATAGAACTCTCGATGTGCACATGGGCATCGATGAAGCCGGGCATGATGTATTGCGTGTTGCCTACAGGTTGTTCCTCAATCTTTGCAATCTTGCCGTCCTCAACGACGACCACGCCTGAGAAAAGCCTTGAGTTGACAAGGTCGACAATCTGACCCCCAATAGTGAAAGAGTTGTTCATAGAAATGGTTTCAATTTTGGCGCAAAGTTACGGAATCGGTTTCATATCGTAAAAAGAAAAAACCTATCTTTGCATCAAAATCCGAACAATATGGAACAAACGCCACTTTACCCTGTCGTAAGGCTTAACCCTGGCAAAGAGGAAGCTTTGCGCCGCTTTCATCCTTGGGTGTTCTCGGGCGCCATCCACGATGCTGCCAAAGGCCTACAGGCGGGCGACACTGTGACCGTGACCGACTACGACGGCCATATCCTCGGCACCGGCCTCTGTGAGTCGGACAGTATCGCTGTGAAAATGCTCAGCTTCGAGAACCAAAAAATTGACGAATGGTTTTTCCTTGACCGTCTCAAACAAGCCTTTGAAGTGCGCAAGACCATGGGACTCACCGACTCACCCTTCACCAACTGTTTTCGTCTCGTCCACTCAGAAGGCGACAATTTGGCTGGCCTCATCGTTGATATTTATGGTCACACCGCCGTGGTACAGGCCCAAACCGAAGGCATGGCTCTCCACTTGCATGAAATTGTCCGTGCTCTCAAACTCATACCCGACCTAGGCGTGCAGGCCATCTATAACAAAAGCGCCGAAGCCATGCAACGCATGGGCAAGGAAGACGCCACCTTGGAAGATGGCTATCTCTTCGGTGGCAAAATGGACGAAGTAATTCTAGAAAACGACAGCCGTTTCCTGCCCAACTGGGAAGAAGGACAGAAAACGGGCTTCTTCTTAGACCAGCGCGAAAACCGTGAGTTGGTACGACGTTTTGCACAAGGCAGAACCGTGCTCAATGCCTTTGGTTACACGGGAGGGTTCTCCGTCACAGCACTTAAAGGAGGGGCCCGCAGAGCCATTACTGTCGACGCCTCTAAAAAAGCCATCGCCATGGCCGAGGCCAACCTCGAGCTGAACGGCTACTCGAAAGAGGAGAACGCCTGCCACGTGGCCGACATGAAAGAATACGTAACGCAGATGCGCGAGGGCGCCTTCGACCTCATCATCCTCGACCCGCCGGCGTTTGCCAAGCGGCATCAGGACAGGCATCGCGGCTTGGGTGGTTACAAATACATCAACGCCGAGGCCATCAAGCGCATCGCCAAGGGCGGGCTATTGTTCACCTTCAGTTGTTCGCAAGCCGTCGACAAGGCCACCTTCCAGAGCATCGTCACCGCTGCTGCGATTGAGGCCAAACGTAATGTAAGGATTGTCGAACAGCTTTCACAGCCCGCTGATCATCCCATTAATATCTTCCACCCCGAAGGGGCGTATCTGAAAGGATTAATGCTAATTGTAGAATAAAAAAAACGACCGTGAATCACGGTCGTTTTTTTATTATCTGCCACCCAATAACGAACCTGGCTTATGCGGACGCGTCACGGCTTGGCGACTTGGCGACTTGGTAGCCGTCTTGCTGATACGTTTCAAATAAGCTCTCTCAATAAAGTCCTTATCGTATTCGTTTTCATAGGTGAAAGAGTTATTTGTCATATCATAGATAACCATTCTGAAAGTACGCATGTATTCACCATAGTCTATGTTCATGTAGAGTGCGTGATCACTATTGTCATACGAAAAAACAAACGGATACACCAACACGGTATCAGGGCAATAGATATAGTCGACATATTCCCCTTCTTCATTTTCAATCCAAAGAGTGTCTCGGGCGCTATCGCGCATTTCACCGGTTTTATCTTCTTTGAAAATCAATTGAATACTATTGTCGGGGTCGTTAGCATCAAAAGAATGTGATTCCATAGAGGATGCAATCGGATTGCCCGCATAGTCGATGTTGTAGTACTCAATCTTTTCGACACCCCAAGTGCCGACGAAACTCTTGTAGTCCACTTTCTTGCAAGAGGTGAACAGCATTGCCGCAATGGCCAATGTCATCATTAAAGCTAATTTCTTCATTTTTTTATTGTTTAAGTGTTATTCGATTCGTTCCAAATAAAAGCGTTCAAAGAAAGGTACGGGTTCAGAAAAATAGTTGGTCCACGAAGCCCAAATATGGTTGTCCGTCAACTCCTCAATGACCATGTCGGCACTGGTCGCATCCGAGAACATGGTAATGATCCAAGAGGTGTTGTAAATGGTAAGTGTACGACTAATTGAATCAAAGTCAAAGTCGCAGTTGAACCTCTTGATCAAAGCCGGACTGTCGTTAAGCAAAAGCTTGCCTGAACCATCGGCATAGAAATAAACCTCATAGCCTCGACCCAAGCCCACTTCATATTGCAGCGTGTCCCACTTCTCATAGCCCGTGCTGTCGGTTCGGCAACTAATGTATTGCTCGCAACCCCAATGACCAATCAAAGGTGAAGCAGCATATTTCTCCTGCTTTTGGCAAGATGTTGCAGCCAACAATACCAAGACGGCCAATGCAAATATACCGATTCTTATCTTTATTCCCATCGTAAAATTCGGTGCAAAGATAGGATTTATTCAAATATCGCGCCAATTTTTCTATTTTTGCTGCATAAATATCTTTGAAAATGAAGTACAAAAGCCTTTTCATATTCCTATTTTTGTTTTGGATAGCGTTGCCATCATGGGCACAGGACACCCTCACCGTGATGCAGTACAACTTGTTGTATTATGGCAACTACAACAGCGGCTTTGCCGACTGCTATGAGACCAACAACAACACCCAACGCAAGGACGAATGCATACGCACCATCGTGGATTACGTGAAACCCGACATCTTCACCGTCTGTGAATTTGGCGCCACGGCCGCCTTGCAAAACAACTTCCTCCGACACAACCTCAACATCAACGGAGCCAACTATTGGCAATCGGACAACATCATCAACTACGCTGGAGAGAACATCATCAACCATATCTTTTATGACTCGCGCAAGTTGGGACTAAAAAAGCACATCGCCTTGCGCACCAACCCACGCGACACCGACGTCTACGAGCTGTACTTGAAGACCAAGAGCCTGGCTGCCGGTGACACCGTCAAACTGATCTGCATCGTGGCCCACCTCAAGGCGGGACAAGGCTTTGAAGCCTCGCGTCGCGCCCAAATACAGACCGCCATGGACTACCTCAATCAGCATTATCCCCACGACAACGCCTTGATTATGGGCGACTTTAACATGTATGGCGCTTCCGAGAGCGGCTACCGCCTGCTCACCCAGACTTATAGCAACCCTGAGGTCCTCTTCATTGACCCTTTAGGTTCGGCAGGCGTGGGCGAATGGAACTGCAACGGCCAGTTTGCCGCCTACCACACCCAGTCAACCCGCAGCTACTCTGATGAATGCTTCTCGGCCGGTGGCTTGGACGACCGCTTCGACTTCATCCTTATGGCCGACGAAATCAAGTTCTCTTATAACCACATGCGCTATGTGAACAACTCCTACCACGCTGTGGGCAACGACGGTCGCCATTACAACCAAAGCGTCAACCAAGGCAGCAACACTGCGGTGCCTACCGCTGTCGCCGAGGCCCTCTTCGACGGCTCCGACCACCTCCCCGTGACGATGAAGATCGCCGTAGACGTACATCTTGGGGTGGAAGACAACGAGGCACAAAGCCTCTATGCCAGCGTAGCGCCCAACCCGGCCTCCGACAAAGCTGTCGTGAGCTTCTTCAACCCCTCACAGGGGCAGGTGCAGTTTGAGCTGTACTCACTGCAAGGGCAGTTGCTGCAACGCGATGCCGTTGCTTTTGGCGAGGGAATGCAGCAGCATGAGTTGGGGCTGCAAGGATTGACGAAGGGGTTTTATCTGCTGCGCATCAAGCATGATGGAGGTTGGGGACAGACGGTGAAGCTGGTTGTCGACTAAACCCACCCAAAAGCCCTCATCGCGGAGGAACATCCGCGATCTCCTACGCATTGGGGATCCCTTTCGCTTAGGAGATCGCGGGTCCTTGCCCGCGATGAGGGCTTTGAGTCTCACTACGGTGATGTAGCGTGTCTCCGACACACCCCTTACTCGCCTACCTTCACCCGCATCCCATCAGAATACGCACTGAACTCCGGCGCATACTGGCACTGGATCAAGGCGTAGCCGTTGTTGAGGTAGCCCTCCTTAGTGACGAACATGCTGTACTCCAGCTGGTGTGTGCCCTTGGGCAAGAACTCAATGAAGAATTCCATGTCGGTGTCGGTGTTGCTCTGGTAGTAGCTCATCTGGTCGTTGTACTCGTAGTGCGAGACCTGCTCTATCGGTTCGAAACCGGCGGCACGGAGGTCCTTGACGAAGACGAAACTCATGTCTTGCTGGTTGGTGAAGGTGATCTTCACGGTGAGCTTATCACCTACCTTTAATGTCGGCCCTTCGACAGGCTCAGGGACCTTAGATTCCACAGGTACCAACTTCTTACCCTTATCCGTCACCGTCTCCACAAACAGCTCACGCTTGATGGTGAAGCCCGACTCGTCGCTCTTCACCTCGTCAATCGGAACGAAATACTGACGGAACAATCCGCCCCAGACCAAGTGATTGGTCGGGTTGTTGACATTGAGTTGGCGCATGTCCTCGGTCACCTCGTTGGCGTTCCAACGGCGTTGGATGAAGCCCGTGCCGGCCACGCCACCCTCAGTGCTGATGGGCGTGTTGCCGAAGCGCAGGGTGACTTCCTTGCCTTCCTCGAACCAGTCGCTGCCACGCATGAGTAGGGCATAGATGGCATCGGCGGTGGAGGCGGAGTTTTCCCACATTGTGGTCTGCTTTTGGGTGAGCAGCCATACGCGCAATTGGTCGATCATTTCCTGGTCTTGGTCGATTTCAGCGAAGGCAGCCATGATGTTGGCGTGGGTGGCAATGTGCGACTCAAACGAGAAGTATTTCTTCGGCCAGTACATGCCGATTTGCTCGTTCTTTTGAGCGGTTTCCTTGAAACTCTGGATCATCAGCTTGGCGGTCTTTTCATTACCGTTGCGGTTGAGCACCAAAGCACCCTTCGAACGTTGGTTGAAGTTGAACGAAGTCCACTCCTTATCGAGGCTCTTAAGGTAATAATCCTTGGCTTTGGCGAAGTCCCTGTCAGAATTCTGCTCCTTGAAGAAACTCAAGGCATAGAGCTCATTCAAGGTGCTGGAGCCGATAGGCCAATCCTTGCCTTTGCTGTGGGCCTTCATATACAGGTAGGTCTCTGCCACCTCATATTCAAGGTAGCGCACAGCCTTGTCGCAGATGCTTTGGGCGGTGTTTTGGTCGGCCTTGCTCAGCGAACTCCAAGCACCCATCTTCTGCAACTTGCCAAAGCCACTCAAAATATAGGTGCTGATGTAGGGACTTTCGGGCATACCGTCCATCCACGACCAGCCGCCGTTGTACTTCTGCTTTTGCTGGATGAGCTTCAAAGCGTTGGTCTGTTGGTTACGAATGGTGTTGATCTCAAAGAGCGTGGCGATGCGGCTGCGTTGTTCCGTCTCGCTCTTGGCCTCGAGCACCCACGGCGTTTCTTGCAGCATGATGGCCTTAAGGTCTTGGTCCTTCTCGAGTTGCGAGAGCAAGGCATCGGGTGTCTCGATTTGCCATTTCTTGATGTAGTTCAAGAGGTTCGGGATGTGGTCGGCGATGTAGGACGAGAGCGTGTTGGCGTAGAACACATAGAAGGCGGTCTCGGCGCGGTCGGTGCTGACATTGGCCAGGTAAGGCAGGGCCTGCACGGCATACCACACGGGGTTGGTGCTGAAGTTGAGCGTCAGGCTGTAGTCGCGCTCGTGATTATGGATGTCCCTTGGCAGAGATTGCGGGTCTTCGCCCGCAATGAGGCTGCCAAGGGGAACGTCGAAGGTCTTCTCGGTCTCGGCCTTCACGGTGATGGGCAGGGTCTGCGTCATGAAGATTTCGCTGCTCAGCACGGGCAGGAGGTGCTGCTCGGCATCACTGAACTGTCCCGCGTAGGCCGTGAAGCGGAAGGCCAAAAGACTCAAATCATATTGTCCCTTCACCTTCCAGCGCACTTCCTTGCTACGACCGGGTTGAATGGTCTCCATCGGGATGGTGCAGGTCCCTGAGCCCTGAGCTTGTCGAAGGGTCGAAGGGCCGTCATTTATTATCAAATTCACAGGTTTCATCGTGCCCGCATCAAAGATTTCGAGTTTCGCCTTGGGCGTGACAGGCTCGTCGCCCGTGTTGATGACGTTGGCCACGAACCACAGCTCGTCGTTGTCGTACATATAGCGCGGCATGTCGGCCATGATCATCACGGGTTTCGAGGAGGTGAAGGTGTAGTCCTTGCTGCCCGTCTTGCGGTCCTTGGTGTAGGCCATCAGCATCAGGCGCCAGCGCGTGAGGGCGTCGGGCATGGTGAAGCTGAAGGTCGCGCTGCCATCATTGTTGGTGCGCAGTTGCGGGAAGAAGAAGGCCGTCTCGTTAAAGTTCTCGCGGAGGGTTGGCTCGACAGGTTCTTCGGTTTTTTCGTTTTGGCCTCCTGATTCATAAGGATAGGAACCTTCTTGTTTCTTTATTTCAACCATTTCTTCATCCGCAGCGTTTTGTGCCACCATTGGGATTTCGTAATCCACTGTATTAGAGGATTTTTCCATCACTGCACCAGCCATCATAGGTACTGATTCCTCAACATAATCATAAAGCACACGCCCACCTTTTCTATAACGGCGCATTCCAAATCCATAGCCGAAATCAAAGAAAGGCGCATCGGAAGGCAGGCTGAAGTTGAAGAGTTCGACGAAATAGAAATATTCCAAACTGGTGTTGGACGAGGTGAAGTCGTGCGCACAGGTGGAAAATCTGTAACTGCGTGGGCCCCAAGGCGACATACTGAAACTCCAGTAATTGCGGGCAAATTCATCCAACGAGGCATCATACATTCCTGCCAGCAAAGCAGCTTCCAAAGGCTTTTTCTTGTAGTCGCTGACGGTCACTTCCCAAGTTTCCTCGGCTCCGGGACTGAGTTTGTCGCGCACGGTGGCCAATTTCACGTCCAAATCATAATTGTCGAAAGGCACGGAAATATGATCGTCCGAAGTTCTGAAAGCGTTTTCCTTCACAAGGACATAACGGAAATTGAGGCCGCCACGGTCGCCTTCGGTCACCTTATAAGTAAAGTTTTGCACCGCGTTGCTGACGGTGATTTTCTTGTCCATACGGATTTCGTCGCCGTGGAGCAACGGCGGTCGATTTGTCCACATCGCTCCAAACCATAGCGGTATAAGGCATCTTTTTGGCCTCGTTTTCGTAAAGGGTGAATTCCTCCGTCGTAACGGCCAAAGGATCGTCCAAACTCTTGAGTTCAACCACATATTCTCCAGGTTCCAAAGTCTTGCCTTCCAAGAATTTGGCCTTGTCGTCCACCATAATTACAGCCTCATCGACCAAAATCTTGTTTCGCTTGTCATAGAAACTGTATTCGGGGAAGAGACTGTTCAATTGTCCATCGCTAAGCATTTGTCGGTCAAAGATTTCCAAATGTTGCATTGCTTCAAAATAATTAATCTTGGCCTTGTCGTCGTAGCGGTAAATCTTCCGCGAGATGCGGCTCTTGGCGGGTTGCCAGCTGAGGTTGCTCACGGTGATTTGGTACTTGCCGAGGTCCGATTTCTCGATGGTGCGGGGCAAGTCGGTGCTGATGGCGATTTCGTTGTAGCCCGCGCGAATGCTGTAGGTGTCGGCGTGGGTCTCGCCCTGCTTGCTCGTGGCAGTCACCTCGATTTCGTAGGTAAACATAGGCTGTTTCTCGGGCGCGATGGTCTTCGAGGGCTTCAGGTTGAAGATGACGGCGAACTTGCCGTTTTCATCGGTGCGGGCCTTGCCGTAAGTGATTTGCTCGTCCTCGATGGTCGGGTACCACCACCACCAGCAACGCCAAGGGAAGGAAGTCTTGCGTATGACACGATAGCTGTATTCCACATCGTCCAAGCCGAAACCGGCGTATGCCTTCACATCGCCATGCACTGTCACCTCTTGGTTGAGCTTGTATTGTTCTTTCGGACGCTCAAAAGTAACCTCGAAGGTCGGACGTTTGTATTCCTCTACGCGGATGGTTGCGTTGCCTTGGTTGGCGTTGAGATGGAACAC
The DNA here is from genome assembly GCA_902794155.1 of uncultured Bacteroidia bacterium. Taxonomy (GTDB): domain Bacteria; phylum Bacteroidota; class Bacteroidia; order Bacteroidales; family F082; genus Limimorpha. The sequence goes on along the minus strand of CADBGN010000028.1, from coordinate 5,240 downwards.
GCCGTTCAGCCTGTCAGTGGGGATGACGAAAGAGCCGCTGAATGAGCCGTATTCATCGGTGCTAAAGTTGGCCGAGGAAATCTCTTGCCAGTTGGCATCGCGGAAGGAAACTGTCTCCGAATAATGGTTCACAAGGCTCAAGTCTTCGCCTTGACGGCGCGTGGTAATACCTTGGAAATAAACAGTTTGTCCGGGACGATAAATGGCACGGTCAGTGAAGAGTTTTGTTTCGTAGATTTCGTTTTTGTTTCTGTACTGCTCATTGAGGCGGAAGTACCTTTCTGAAAGCAGGTTGTCATCGTCCTTACGCAGGTTGATACAGAAGGAATTATCGCCTTTTACCTTGCCGTCAAGTACGATTCGACCGTTTTTGTCGGACTTCACCGTCGTTAAAATGATGGTCTTGTATTCTCGGGCTTTGTAGTCCCACTCGCGGCGGTAGAGTTCCACGATAACTTTTTCGTCCTTTTGGTCAACGATGTAACCGAGGTTGGAGACTTGGAAATTGAGTACCAGCGTTTTATCCTCGCTCTTGATGCCTTGTTTGGTGGTGGCGGTCAGATAGTAGATGCCTTTCTCCAAGGCAGGCAAGGCAATCAGGGTGCTGTGACTGCGATAGTCGGTTTCAGCGGCCAAGATGAGATCCTGCTCCGCAACTGGCGATTTTTTGTTCAACTCCTTGAGCAAATCTTCCTTTTGCATATTGTTCAAGTTGCTCAATTCTTTCTCGCTAACTTTCACGATTCTGTAATAAGGTGCAGTCGTATTCTTGTATTCCAAGACAGTGGGAATGGCCTCGTTGGGCAGTTGTACCGAGTTGAGCGTGATGTCGATTTGCGGTTCCTCGATGCGCTTGATGAGGTTTTGGCAGTTTTTGGCGCCTTTCGACTTCGGGAACTTGGTGATGGCTTCCTCGCACATCGCCTTGGCTTTTTTGTAGTGGTCGAAATAGGCACTGTCGCTGCTGTTGCTCTCGTATTGGTTTATCATGCTGCGCGCAATTAGGGAGGTAATCTCGGCGGAAAGCGGGTTGTCCTTATGCTGTGCCTTCAAGTCCTCCATAGCGGCTTGGTATTGCTCATCCTTGTCAAGGATGCCGTTGACGAAGCCAAAGCGATTGAAGTCGTTGTAAATCAGCACATCCTCATTCGAACTCTTGAGGTTAAAAGCAATAAGGTCTTGATAGATCTTCAGGCATTTCGTAAGTGGGTTATCGGCAGTTCCGAGATCAGCCTTCACGAAGTCCTTGGCGGGCAACCACCAGGCATCGGTCTCGCCCTCCACATCGTCGGCATCGGCCTGTTCCTGATAGTATTTCGCCACGCGGTGGAACATGAACTCGAATAAGGAAGCCTCGTATTCGATGTTTTCCTCGTTGTTGTTCTTGTTTTCAAACAGCACCATGAAATCTTCCGTCTTGGCTTTTTTCAGTGCCTCGACGGGTTTCAAAGCCTCATCATAATGCGTGTTGATACGTGTTTTGAAACTCTCCTTGTCCCAATATTTCATCTCCACCTTGGAAATATCACCATCGATGGGCAGATTTTCGTTGATGTTCCATTCGTTCGACTCCAGATAATTGGCGTAGGCTTTGGCGATTTCCTCGTGCAGGAGGGCGTCGTGAACGGCATCCAGCTGGCCGACTTTGGACTCAAGGTATTTGATGAAAGCCTGTTCGGGGTCTTCTTCTACGGTTCTCAGCATGATGTTTTGCCGATAGAGCCAGGTCTTCAGCAATTGGGTTTGGTTTTTGTCCTTCAATGCCTTCTCCTCGATGGCATTCAGTTCTTTTTCAGCCGATTCCGGCAGGTCTTTTTCAAGGTTTTCCTTTACGTTTTTCCACATATTCTCATAATTGTTTTTCGGGGTTTTGGGATTGTCGGGACTGCCGGGATTCTTGCTTGGCATGGCAAAAGCCAACACGCCGATGGCCACCAGGGCCACTATTGCGATGATGATTCCGAGGTGTTTCATATTGTTTGTTTTACTTTGTTATTCTATTGAGTTTTGAGTTTCCCCTACGGGGAATGGAGTTCCCGCACATTTTGTATACCGCGGCGGCTTGAAGTGTTTACAGTTTGCAGACTCTATCTGCCGCCGCTTTTATAATTATGATCAACCTCCATTCCCCGCAGGGGAATCCCTTATTAAACGCAAAAATAGCAAATATCGTGCATTTTTTTACAACTCATCAAATATCGAAGTTTAACTTGGAAAAAACATCCATTTATCGAAGTTTACATGAAAAAAACCTGTCATCTATCGAAGTTTACATGAAAAAAAATTGTCATCTATCGAAGTTTATGTATTTTTGCAGCAGAAAAACCGCTTTGCCATGGACGCACAAACCCTTCAAGAAATCTTGCTCGACCAGCAAGAAGAACTGTCAGAAACAGATTTAGCTTCGCTTTGCGACCGTTATGAGGAGCCTCAACTTCATTTAGACAGCAAACTTGCACAAGTAGTCATCGGAGTCAGACGAAGCGGTAAATCCGTTTTGTGTTACAAAGTTTTACAGCAGGCTGGGATTCATTATGCCTATGTCAATTTCGACGATGAAAGGCTGGTATCGTTAAAAACCGAAGACCTCAATACGGTACTTGACGCCCTATACCGAATCTACGGTGATTTCAAACACCTATTTCTTGATGAAATCCAAAACATTGACGGTTGGCCTCTGTTTGTTAACCGCTTGCTTAGAAAAAAAATGCATGTCTTCTTGACGGGCTCCAATGCCAAGCTGCTCAGCAACGAGTTGATGACCCATCTCACCGGCAGACATCATAAAGTAGAATTGTATCCTTTTTCTTTTTCGGAATACTGCTTGATGAAACATGTCAATACAATATCTATGACAACAAAATGCAAAGCATTAAGAATTAAGGCTTTAGAAGAGTATATGAGATATGGAGGGTTTCCAGAACTATTCAACGAAACCAATAGGCACGAATATATTCAAGATCTTTTGGACTCTATCATCAAAAAAGACATCGCGAAACGATTCAAACTAAAACATGCGGAAGTATTGCGACAGATGGCCATTTATTTGTCGGATAATTACTGCCAGGAATTTGTGGCCACTAAAGTTGCCGCTCTCTTTGGTATATCTGACCACACGGCAGAAAAGTACTATTCCTATCTGAAGCAAGCTTTTTTATTAGTCGGGGTGAACAAGTTTTCATACAAAAGCGCCGAAAGGGTATTGAACGAAAAGGTCTATGTTGTTGACACGGCATTCGCATCTGACAAAGATGGGACTCTCGCTCCAGACAATTTAGGCTGGAGACTTGAGAATATCGTTTTGGTAGAACTCTTAAGGCGCACAAAATCGGACTATACAGACGTGTTCTATTACAAAGACCGTGAAAGCCAAGTGGATTTTGTGATAGCAAAAGATGGCAATGTGCAAGAAATAATCCAAGTGTCGTATAACATCTCCAACCCAAAAACAGAAAAGCGAGAAATAAAAGGGCTGAAAGATGCATCAAAGGCCTTGGGGTGTAACCGTATGACCTTGATTACTTTAGATACAGAAAAAACCATCTCCACGGAGCAAGGAGAGATCCATGTAATGGCTGCCACAGATTGGCTATTGAATCAAACAAATTTTCATACTTTTGCCTCGTGAAAAACCTGAACAACATCATTACCCCCATCGCCGCCGATTTGGTACAGTTTGAGATCTATTTTGAGCAAACCATGCAGGCCGACACCGAGCCCATGGACGACATTATGCGCTATGTGCAGGAGTCGCGGGGCAAACGCCTACGCCCCATCTTGGTGTTGCTCAGCGCGAAGCTCTTTGGCGAGGTCAACGAGCGGACACAACGCGCAGCCACCTTCGTTGAAATGGTGCACAGCGCGACGCTCATCCACGACGACGTGGTGGACGATGCCGACCAACGCCGAAGCAAGGCCTCGGTGAAAGCTAAGTTTGGCAACCACTCGGCGGTGCTGGCTGGCGACTATCTCTTGGCCAAGGCCATGCTCCTCCTCAGCCAACCCAACGAATACAATATCCTTCAAGAGATGCTGCGCACCGCCGCCGCCATGAGCGAAGGCGAGCTGCTGCAGGGGTCTGTTGAGCTGTCGTACCACGGCAGCCGCAATGGCAACCGCATTGAAAGCGGCTGCTACGATGTGACAGCCCTACAAACCCAATATTTGGACATCATTACAAGAAAAACCGCCACTCTGCTGCGCTCCTGCTGCGTCGCCGGTGCCCTTTCGGTGGATGCAACACCCGAACAAGTCCAGCAAATCGCCGAATTTGGCCTGAATTTCGGCATCCTCTTCCAACTGCGTGATGACATGCTCGATGGAGAGAACGTAGAACAAGCACAAGCGCTACTTCCCGTTTATTACGAAAAGACCATGAAGGCTTTGGAAGGTTTTGAGCCTTCGAAAATCACTGAGACTTTGCGTGATTTGACTGTGTTTTGCGCGGAAAGGGAGGAATGACCCTCGTTTTTTAGCCTCATGGCGGGCTTGACCCGCCATCTCCTGAGCGATATGGTCACCCTTTCGCTTAGGAGATCGCGGGTCTGCGCCCGCGATGAGGCTAAGGCTAGAGTGGGTTTTCGCGATGAGGCTAAGGCTAGAGTGGGTATTCGCGATGAGACTAGTAGTAGGTTCTCGCAATGAGGTTAGTAACAGGGATTCACGATGAGGCCTGTAGAGGGTATTATTCGTTATTTCTATAGCGGAAACAAAATAATTCGTATCTTTGCACGCTAAATTAGGATTCATAGTATATGAAAAACAACTACAAGGAATATAAACAGCTGAATCTCACCGAGACAGCCGATGAAATCCGTAAGTTTTGGGAAGCTGACAACACCTTCCAGAAGAGTTTGGATAACCGTGATAAAGATAACGCTTTCGTTTTCTTCGAAGGTCCACCGAGTGCCAATGGTACCCCGGGCATCCACCATGTGATGGCCCGCTCCATCAAAGACGTAGTGTGCCGCTACCAGACCCTGAAAGGCAAACATGTGGTGCGTAAAGCCGGTTGGGACACCCACGGCCTGCCCGTGGAACTGGGCGTGGAGAAGAAACTCGGCATCACGAAGGAAGACATCGGCAAGAAGATCAGCGTCGATGACTACAACCGCGCCTGCCGCGAGGAGGTGATGAAATACAAGGACATGTGGGACGACCTCACCCGCAAGATGGGCTACTGGGTCAACCTCAACGATCCCTACATCACCTTCACCAACGACTACATCGAGACCTTGTGG
>CADBGN010000027.1 GCA_902794155.1 uncultured Bacteroidia bacterium | reverse complement strand
GTTGCCATACTGGTCGACAGCTTGTTTCTTGTCGGCGTTCTGTGCGAAGGCCATTGAACCCAAAACGAGGGCGGCCAACATTAATACAGTCTTTTTCATAGTGAATTGAATTTAGTGAATTAATTTGTTGAGGTTTTATGTCGTTTTCAAACGCAAAAGTAGAAAAAATGTGAATTGCAACAAAAATTGGGAGTATTATTCGAAAAAATAACACACAATAATTCCTTTTAAAGTCGCGTTCATAGCAAACAATCAAAACATCACTATGAAAAGACGCATCCTACTGGCTATCATGCTCTTGCCCTGCTTGGCCTTTGCACAAAGCAATCTGCCCTTCACTTCCTTGAAGCCACTAAACAAAGGCAATATTATTCTTAATCCAGGCTATGAAAGAGATACATATAACGATGTCTCGAAGTTCTGCCTTAGTGCAGGATATGGCTTCACAGATTGGTGCGTAGCCGGGATATACGCCGAATACAGCACCAATACTTCCATGATTGGTATTGGAGGTGATGACCTCCACCCTTACCGAAACCATTTTGTTTATTACGGATTACACAATGAGTTGCACCCTATCCCATTAGTGCTGCCTGGGTTCTATTTCATTGATGTCTACAGTATTCTACGCGCTGGGATGCATCACCAGATATGCATATACGAAGAAGACAACTTAAGCCCTGACTATAATACACCTAGCATCAACAAGCCTTACATTGCAGGAGGAATTGGCTTGGCCATCAACCCTTCGAAGTATTTCGGATTCTTTTACGAAAGAACATATTCAAGCCTAAAACCGAATTCTTTTCATGAAAATGCCAACAACAAACTACGCCCATACAACCGTTTCGGCATCAACATCCGCTTTGGCGGGCCGAAGAAATGGCAAAATCCAAAACAATGACCAGTGACAATGACCATGACCACTTTAACTAAGATATGAAGTTTCAACTTCTCATAAAGTGGTCATTGTCATAGTCCCAAGTCATAGTATAAAAATCAAACTATGAAAGACACATTCATCCTTTTCCTTTTTGCTGCACTCGCCTTCAGCGGCTGCCGCAAACAGGTCAGCGACTACGACCGACCCGATTTTGACCCTCAACCCTCTTTGAACGCCGTACTTCAGGAAGACCAGCCCGTGTGGGCTCAGGTCTCTTTTGCACAATGCCTTGACTCGGTACACCCTGCTCCTTGCACCAATGCCGAGGTGCTGCTTTATGTTGACGGACACTTCACGGAAAAACTACAACATGATGGCAAAGGCCGTTATGTAGGTGAAACCACCGCCGAGGCCTTGCACGAATATGCCTGCAAGGTCGTCATCCCTGGCTACGACACGCTTTTTGCACAAACCGAAATGCCGGAGAAACCCGTGGTGACTCATGTGGAAATTATGGAGAATGCCACCGTTAATGACGAAGGCCGTCCCTGCCCTGCCTTCATAATTACCTTCAAGACTGACCCGAATCAGAAATTGTATTACTGCTCCAACATCTACGCCGCGTTCCTCAATGACTACTATGATGCTGAGACGCACGCTTACTTGGGCCATTCCACGGAATCAGGAACGATGAACGCGTCCATCAACACCGATGACCCCGTGCTGCTTAACGAAGGCTCCGACCGTCTGCTGTTCAGCAATGAAATCATCACAGGCACGACCTATACCATGAAGGTGAACGCCTTGTTCAGCAACTACGGATGGGGCGGACAACATTCTGGCGGGGTCATAGAACGCACGGGCGAAGTGGTGGTCAGGATGCACGGCCTTTCGGAATCGGCTTACCATTACATGAAAAGCCAAAACGCCTTCGAGGAACCCGATGCCTATTCCAACCTCTTCCTCGGCGTCATAAGCCCCATTAACCTCTACAGCAATGTGGAGAATGGCCGTGGCGTGTTTGCCGCCATCGCTCCCATGACCTGCGACACGGTATTCATCAATCCTAAAAACTGATGCGCCATGAAAAGAATGTTTCTCTTGATAGGTCTTTTGGTTTCTCTTTTTGCCCAAGCCCAACAAACACATATTTCCGGTTTTGTCAATGATGCCAATGACGGCGAACGCATCATCGGGGCCAATGTCTTTCTGCAAGACCGCACCAAAGGCGTGGCCACCGACCAAAAGGGTTATTTCAACCTTGCCGTAGAACTGCCTGCCACACTTTGCATTTCATGCATAGGCTACGAAGAAAAGTGCATCAAGGTGGACCGTACCGATGAGCCACTGCAAATCCATTTGAAACCTTTGACTGAAACCCTTCAATCCGTTGAAGTCAGTGCCTCTCGCATTGAGCGAAGAACAAGCTTCAACACGCTAACCCTCAATGCCAAGAGCATTGACCAGTTACCCACCATCGGCAGTCGGCCCGACATCATCAAGGCGGCACAACAACTGCCCGGCATCGAAGCGGCCACCGAAGCCTCCAGCCTGATGATTGTGCGTGGCGGCAATCCTGGAGAGAATCTTTACATGCTCGACAATGTGCCGCTTATCTATGTCAACCACTTGGGCGGTTTCATGTCGGTGTTCAACTCCGAGATGATCAACACCATGGACATCTACAAGGGCGGTTTTCCAGCACGCTATGGCGGCAAACTGTCCTCTATCGTTGACTTGACCGCCAAGAAAGGCGACCCCACCAAGTTGAAAGGCTCGCTCAGCGCAGGCCTCACCGACTTGGCCTTTGCCGTGGAAGGCCCAGGCGGGCTGAAGAACTCCAGTTTTATCATCACGGGCCGCAAGACCCTCACTGAAGCGTTGCTTTACATTGCCAGCCAAATCAGCAAAGAGCAAGGCGGACAAGACTATAACATTGCCTACGGCTTCCACGACATCAACGCCAAGTACACTTGGGCACCCGATGCCAAAAACAGTTTTGCGTTCAACATCTATGAGGGCGACGACTACATGCGCATCTGGAAGAACAAGAGGGAGAACGGCGACATCGAGCGCAACAGCATCGGCAACATCTGGGGCAATCTGCTCGTGTCGGGACAATGGAACAGCGCGGTCAGTTCAAGGTTGTTTATGGCCAACACACTGTCGTTCACGCAATACCGATTGAAGAACAACATGAAGGCCTACCTTAGAAACGCCGTTGACACGACCGATTTCTTTGTCAAGACCTCTTCGCGTGTCAGCGATGTCTCGCTCCGCTCTGATTGGAAACTCTTTGTCAGCAATGCCTACACCTTGGAATACGGCCTGCAAACTTCCTATCTCAACTACCGCCCCAACCACTTCACCAGCAGCTTCTCAGAAACCAACCTGCCCGACATTTCGAGCGTGTTCGACAACTCACTTTATCTGGACAACAAACTGAAGTTTGGTACTTGGTTCAATGGCTCCATCGGTTTGAGGGCGAATAGCTTCCTGAATAAGGGTTATCATCATTTCGCTTGGGAGCCGAGGCTGAATCTCAGCTTCATCCTAGGAGGAAGCACCATCAACCTGACCGCCATGCGCGTCACGCAGAACGCACACCTGATGATGACGCCAGGCTCCATCATGAACAACGAGGTGTGGATTCCTGCCGACGCCCGCATCAAGCCCGCCATCTCCGACCAAGCCTCTGTCGGTTGGCAGCGCGGTTTTTGGCAAGACCATATCAGCGTGGAAGTGGATGCCTATTACAAGCTGCTCCGCGACTTGGCCACCTACCGCGAAGGCTACAGCACCCTCCTCGGCGACTCCGACTGGCGCAACAAGGTGGAAGCGGGCGGCAAGGGCAAGTCGTATGGCGTGGAAATGATGACGCGCTTCAACTTCAACCGCTTGGATGGCTATGTAGGCTACACTTGGTCACACACCACGCGGCAATTCGACCACATCAACAACGGTAAGGAATATGTGTTTGAATACGACCGCCCACACTCCATCAACATCAATGTGAATTATCAGCTGACGGAGCGTTGGTCGTTGAGTGCCTTGTGGACCTATCAGACGGGATTGCCTTACACACCCGTCATCGGGGTGCAGAACACGCCTGTCATCTCTCCCGAAGGCGATGTGCATTTTGAGCAAACCAACATCTACGGCGAGCGCAACAGTGCCAGGATGCGCGACTACCACCGCCTCGATTTGGCCGCCAAGTTCAAGACCAGGAACGAGAAAGGCCGCAAAGCCGAGTGGACCTTCTCGATTTACAATGTGTATTGCCGACAGAATCCGTACTATTACTACTACGGTGACAAGAAAGGCGACCCGTTGTATTGGAATCAGTTCCCCGAAGAGCCACAAACGCTATGGCAGCGGACTTTCTTCCCGATTATTCCGTCGTTTTCGTATAAGGTGTGGTTTTAGTTGAGGGCGTTATGAGGAATAGCGGGCTTAAAAGCATATTTGAATGAGAAAAGTTGTTCTTATAATTCTATCAATCAGCATTGTGTTGATGAGTTCCTGCCGAATGCCGCGCGAGATGGTTTGGGACATGGTGGTGATGCCGTTTTCGGGGATGGACAAGGAACAGGTGCACAACATCGACAAATTCATGCCGGACTGCCCACACGGCCAGTTTGAGTTTGACGCGCAATACGATGACAGTTTGAAGCAGAATGAGCGATATTTCCTCAACTCGCAGAGTGCACAAAAAGGATTCTATTCGCTTATACAGACACGAATGTATGACTCAACAGGCGGTATTGTTGGAGGCTATGAGATTTGCATGGGCAACGCAAAATTCCTTGAAATCTTTGAAAATGTACCCATTGCGAGTAAATATGGGCAAGTGAACGAGAATGTCAATCGAAAAGTATGTTTCCAAAACGATGTTCAATTTCTCGTTGCCAGTGACCAGGAAAAACAGTTGCTACTGGAAGAGACTTCGGGATATGATTATACCCTCATGGTGATTTGGCCCAGCAGTTCACGCTACTACACGAAACGGCACCTGCGCCAGGTGCGGCAGTATGTGAAGCGCTTCGGGGATGACTACAGATTCCGTGTGATTTATGTGCATTTGCCGTTAAATGGCCAAAACGAAATCCATCTGGCTGAAGAGCGTGCTCCACAGTATTCATGCGAAGATTTGCAATATAAAGCTACCGAAGCCTATTGGTCTGACAATTTCCAAACAGCGTATTCTCTTTATTCGAAACTGGATTCGATTGAGCCTATTGGTGGTTTTTATGATTTGTGGTATTATTATGTCACTGCTGAAATTGAGGAACACCCATCAAAAAGCAAGGAGCTGTTGTTTCGATTGGTGGCAAAAGGCTTGGATAGAGGTGGATCAGATCAATTGTTCCTTCATGATATTGGCTTGTTTGAACGCGCTTATTGGCATGAATTGGATTCACTAATTGGTATTGCAGAGCATAAAAGATGTCAGCCTTTCATTGATTCGCTGGCGGCAATGGCAGAGATTGACCAAGCCATTAGAAAAGAGCCTTGGTCTGAAGAGAATAGACAAAAGATGATTGCCATCGATTCAATAAATACCGCCAAGCTTGAAGTATTAATTACACAATACGGTTTCCCCACATGGCAATTAGTAGGACGCGAAGGCTCGCACAATGCCTGGCTGATTGCCCAACATTCCCCTACACTTCTTCCTTGGTATCTGAAACAGCTCAGACATGCTGTGCAGGAAAACGATGCGGATAGTCATGATCTTGCTTATATGGAAGACCGTTTTTTGATGCATCAAGGGCAGCCTCAAATTTATGGTTCCCAAATCTCATGGAGAATTGTTGCGGGTGATACCATTAAGGGTTTTTATCCTATCGCCGATGTCAAGCATGTCAATGAGCGCAGGCTTCCTAAAGGTTTGTGCCCAATTGAATTTATATCGCGAACATATTTGGGAACGGATTCGACAATAATCAGTACAGATGACCTGAATTATTTAGACAATTATTACCCATGTGTCACATACATGTATCCTGGAATCGACACTTGCCGTCAAAAACAAGAATCGAGAAACGAAATTGGGGTTTCGTTTGATGATGTCAAAATGTATTATTTCCCACAGGATTTGGAAGTACTTGCCTGTTATCTGAACGATTTTGATACGGCATTGGCTGTTAATAAAGCGAAAAGTATGGTGCTTTTCGGGAAGCGACTCGATGAAGAGTGGCATCTGCCACAAGCATTGATGGATTCTGTGGTTGCCTGCTATGATGAATTACGGGCTGATTACGAAAGGATGATAACCAAGGATGACGACCAGATGCTTAATGCCATCACTTCATTTGACACATTGGTGAAGGTGCTTGACAACGGCTTCTATCCGCGCTACACCATCGATGCATGGAATGGACATATCAAGGATCTGATTGCAGAAAAAGCAAAGACCTTGACAGAAGACGACTATGAAGCCTTCTTTGAATGGCTGTATGGACAGGTTGCCGTGGGCAATTATCACCTTTTTGATTATAATGATTTGTATGAGGAGGTTAAGAGGAGGTTGTTGGGGGAATAGGTTTTATTGTTGTGCGAGGGGGGCAGGATATTGCTGTTAGGCTAAACCGACATGTTATTAACCATTTGAAGAAGATGCTGTCAAATAATCATGGCTCTGAAGAATAATACTTCTTTTTTCCTATTTTTGCGCCCAAATAGCAAAAGGAGGAAAAAATGAAAATCGCAGTGGTTGGGGCTACCGGACTGGTCGGCTCTAAGATGCTTCAAGTGCTTGATGAACAAAAAGTTCAGATTGATGAATTGATTGTGGCAGCCTCGGAACGCTCCGTGGGCAAGGAAATCGTTTTCCAAGGCAAGACCCATAAAGTGGTCAGCGTGGACGAGGCCATCGCCGCCCGCCCTGACATTGCCATCTTCTCGGCAGGAGCATCGGCATCAAAACAATATGCGCCGCGTTTTGCTGCTCAGGGCACCTTCGTCGTCGACAACAGCTCTGCCTGGCGCATGGAAAAAGATGTTCCTTTGGTCGTTCCCGAAATCAATGCCGACACTATCAGCAAGGAAACGCATATCATCGCCAACCCCAACTGCTCCACCATACAGATGGTGATGGCCTTGGCGCCCATCCATAAGGCCTACGGCATCAAACGCATCGTCGTCAGCACCTACCAAAGCGTCTCGGGCAGCGGCCAAAAAGGTGTCAACCAACTGAAGGCCGAACGCGCTGGCGCGAGCGGCACGACTTGCTATCCCCATCCGATTGACCTCAACATCCTACCCCACATCGATACCTTTCTCGACAACGGCTATACCAAAGAGGAGATGAAGATGGTCAACGAAACGCGCAAGATCCTCCGCGACGAGCACATCGCCGTCTCATCCACCACGGTGCGTGTGCCCGTGTGGGGCGGCCATAGTGAAGCCGTCAATGTGGAGACCGAAAAGCCATTTGAAATCGACGATGTCCGCAGATTGATGGCAACCATGCCTGGTGTGGTGGTGCAAGACAACCCAGCCAACAACATTTATCCGATGCCCCTCTATGCCGAAGGCAAAGACGAGGTCTTCGTGGGTCGCATCCGCCGTGACTTCTCGGTGGAGAATGGCCTCAATTTTTGGTGCGTGGCCGACAATCTCCGCAAAGGCGCTGCAACGAATGCGGTGCAAATCGCCAAATACTTAATAGAAACGAAACTTGTTTAATTAGGAATTCGGAATGCTGAATGCTGAATGACCTACCGGACCCATCATTCCGCATTCATCATTCCGCATTCATCATTCAAAGATGAAAGTTTTCAGAAACATCATAGAAGCTAGAAACATCCCTCACGCCGTGGTCACCATCGGCACCTTCGATGGCGTTCACCTTGGCCATCAGGCCATCTTCAACAAGATGAAGACCTTGGCACAAAGCATTGGTGGTGAGACGGTTGTCGTTACTTTTAGCCCCCATCCGCGGCAGGTGCTCAATATTGATAGCTCCAACCTGCGTTTCCTCTGCACGCCCGAAGAAAAACTCAAGAAATTCGAGGAGTATGGCATCGACAACGTGGTCATCATCAACTTCACCAAAGAGTTTTCGCGCACGCCCTCAGAGGTGTTCATCAAGGACTACATCATCGATAACATCCATCCCGATTATATCGTTGTGGGCTACGACCATCACTTCGGTAAAAACCGCATGGGCGACTTCGGTCTGCTCAACGACATGAAACTGAAATATGGTTTCAAGGTGGAACGCATCGCCGCACAGGATGTTGAGAACATCGCCATCAGCTCCACGAAAATCCGAAACGCCCTTGCCACGGGAAATGTGAAGCGAGCCAACCAACTGTTGGGCTACACCTACTCCGTCACTGCCGAGGTCGTGGTGGGCAACAAGATAGGGCGTACCTTAGGCTTCCCCACCGCCAACCTCGAGTTGCCGAGGGAATATATGCTCATCAGCAACCGAGGCGTGTATGCCTGCCTCGTTGACTACGAAGGCAAGACCTACAAGGCCATGGCCAACATCGGGCACCGTCCCACCATCGGTGACCGCAGCGAGGACAACCCCATCATCGAGGTCAACCTGTTCGATTTCGATGGTGATCTCTACGGCAAACAGATCCATGTGCGCTTTATCGACCGCATCCGTGACGAGGAGAAATTTGACGGGCTGGACGAGTTGAAAGCGCAATTGGAACAAGATCGAAACAAAGCTTATAAACTATTAGAAAACATAAAGTTATAATAATATCACAAAACATACAAAACCCACAAAAACCTCATTTTAGTAGTGGCGGCACGCAACCGCTTGCCGCCGAAAAGCCGCCGGTTGGCGGGCTTTTCGCAACTAAACTTTATGGTTTTGACAGTTTTGTCGGTTTTGTGACAGAAAAAATGAAAATTCTACTTTTGGTCATAGGAAAAACAGACGAGGACTACCTCATCACCGGCATCAAGAAATACGTGGGCCGCATCGGGCATTATGTCTCGTTTGAGATGAAGGAGATCCCCGACCCGCGCAACCGCAAGACCCTCAGCGAAGACCAACAAAAGAAAGCAGAAAGTTTCCTCCTGCTACAACAACTACAACTTGGCGATCAGGTCATCCTCTTGGACGAAAACGGCAAGCAATTCACCTCGGTAGTATTTTCAGAAAATCTTGAAAAACAAATGGCTTCGGGCGCCAAACGGTTGGTCTTCATCATAGGCGGGCCTTACGGATTTGCGCAGGAAGTCTACGACCGCGCCAACGCCAAGATGTCGCTCTCGCCCATGACTTTCAGCCACCAGATGGTGCGCCTTATTTTCGTCGAGCAGCTTTATCGGGCTTTCACAATTTTGAAAGGCGAACCTTATCATCATCAATAATAAAAACAGCAACAACATCGTTTAATCAATATGAAAACCATCAAAACCATACTCATCCTTTGCGTGGTGCTGTGCTTCGCCACCTCCTGCAAAAAAGAGGTCGACATGGCCCTCGTGCAAAAGACCGTTCTCGAGAACGCCGACATCCGACAGATTGAAGTCAACGATGCTTGGGAAGTGACCGTTGTCGCCGACAGCCACACCTTCGTTGAATTGGAATACTCCGCCTACCTTGAAGAAGGCGTCAGGGCCATCATGGAAGGCACCCAACTTGAAATCGGCTTCACGAGCAATGTCTATCCCGTCATCAACTCCGTTTTTCGCGCCACCGTCCACACGATGCAACTCGAAAAACTGGAAGCCGGCGACGCCTCAAAAGTGCAATGCAGCGGCGACTTTACAGGCCAGACTCTGGAAGTGGAGTTGAGCGAGGCATCCAACTGCAACGGCCTCGTCTTTTCGGGCGAAAGTTGCCACATCAACATGGAAGACGCTTCCTTGCTGACGGGCTTCCACTTTGTTGGCAGCCGTTGCAACGCTGAGCTGAAAAGTGCCTCACAATTCAATGGACAGATTGAAGCCAGCGACCGTTTTGAAGTCGAACTAGAGGAAGCCTCTCGATTTGTCAACAAAGGCGGTGAGACCGTTATGGCCCAAATAAAAGTCAATGATGCCAGCCTGCTAAACATGGTGGAAACAAAAGTCGACGAGATGCATATCGACATCAAGAATGCTTCGGAAGCCACAATTCAAGTGACCGAGCTGATGGAAGGACTGATCCAAGACGCCTCTACCGTGTATTATAAGGGCCATCCTCAACTGCAGGTCAACTGCTCGGAAGATTCTCAACTCCGTCCGATTTAATTTTGGCCTGAAATTTGCTAATTTATGCCCCGTTGCGCCGAAGCAACATGAATTTTTACTAATTTTGTAACCAAATTAAAATAATCGAAATGAAAAAAGCAGAATTGCTATTCGTCGCCATCCTGTTTGCGACCGTTACCTTTGCCCAATCCAATTTGCCCATTGATGCCAAGACAGAGAAGATTTGCTTCCGCAAGGTTATTAACACTGTCGGTTCGGAAGATGATGTATTCAACCGCATCTACAGCCAATTTATGAATACCTATTACAAGAGTCCGGCGACCATTCTTCAGCAGAACGACGGACGCACCATGAAAGGCAAGCACCAGTTCCAACTCGACAATGGCGAAATCGTCAAGTCGAAATGGCCCTGGATCACCTATTATTTCACCATTGAGGTGCGCGAAGGTCGTGTGCGCTACACCCTCACCGACTTCATGCAAAAGACCCAATCGAACCATCCTTGCGAAGAATGGATGAACAAGGAAGATCCTTTGTATCAGCCTATTTGGGACAATTACCTGCAACAAATAGTCACCTTTGCTGAAGATTGGGGACAAAAGTTTGAAGAGAGCCTTGTCCCCGAAAAAGTGATTGAAGAAGAGGAATGGTAAACTAGGCTATGGCCACTCGCGAACGCATAAAGAAAGGCTTTTCGAAACTTCTCAAAGAAGAGAAGCTGAAACTTATTGCCAACTATTTTGAGAACCCTGGCGAGGTTGTCAACCTGTTGAAAAGCTATTGGCATCCCGACTCGAAGCAGCAGCAGCTCTTCGACGAGTTCAGCGAGAACACCATCACCAATTTTTTCATCCCCTACGGCATCTCCCCCAACGTGACCATCAACGGCAAGGACTATGTCGTGCCCATGGTCATCGAGGAGAGCTCTGTGGTTGCGGCAGCCTCTGCAGCAGCCAAGTTTTGGGGCGAACGCGGTGGCTTCCATGCCGAGGTCATCGACGTGCGCAAGGTCGGACAAGTACACTTCGGATGGAGCGGCGACAAGGAAAAACTTTTTGCGATGTTTCCCGAAATCGAGAAACGCCTCTTGGCCGACACGGATACCATGACTGAGAAGATGCGCAAGCGTGGCGGCGGCATCCTCGGCATGAAACTCATCGATTACAGTGCTCAAATCCCTGACTATTACCAGATTCGTGTGGAGTTTGGCACGGGCGATGCCATGGGAGCCAACTTCATCAACTCCGCTTTGGAGCAGTTCGGGCACAGCTTGCAGGACTTCTTTGCCGAACAACAAGACCTGCCTGAGGACCTCCGCAAGGTGGAAATCATCATGACCATCCTGTCGAACAACACGCCCGACTGTCGCGTGAAAGTCTGGGTGGAATGCCCTGTGGAGCAACTTGACGGCATCGACGAACACCTCTCGGGTGCCGAATACGCCAAGAAATTCAAGAAAGCCGTCGACATCGCCCACATCGACACCGACCGCGCCACTACGCACAACAAAGGCATCTACAACGGCATCGACGCAGTGGTCATCGCCACGGGCAATGACTTTCGTGCGGTGGAAGCGGCAGGACACACTTTTGCCTCGCGCAACGGGCATTATGAAAGCCTTTCTTCGGCCTCGATTGAAAACGGCATCTTCCACTTCGAACTGGAGGTGCCGATGGCCTTGGGCACCGTGGGAGGCTTGACCAGTCTGCATCCGCTCGCCAAGAAAACTTTGGAACTTTTGGGCAATCCCACCGCTCCTGAACTGATGATGATTGCCGCCACGATGGGCCTGGCCAACAACTTCTCCGCCGTGCGCTCGCTGACCACTAAAGGCATCCAGGCCGGCCACATGAAGATGCATCTGAACAATATCTTGAACCAACTGAACGCCACGGAAGAGGAGAAAAAACAGGCGCGCGAGTATTTCAAGGACAAGACCGTGTCGTATGCTGGGGTGGAACAATTCTTAGACTCACGCAGAAAATGATTTTTTCACGCAGAATCCGCTGAAATGCAAAGCATTCAACGAAGTTAAATCGCAGAAGCGCAAAGCGACGAAATAATAAGTTCAAATATATGGCTACTTTCAAGAATGATCCTTTGAGCTATAAAGTAATTGATTGCGCTTTAGAGGTTTATAAGACCTTGGGACCAGGATTATTGGAAAAAGTGTATCAAAAAGCACTTATGAAAGAACTTGAACTCAAAGGTTTAAAGGCAGAAATGGAAGTGCCAATTAGTGTTGTGTATAAAGGAGATGAAATTGGAGAAGGATTGAGATTAGATATTTTAGTTGAAGAACAACTCATCATCGAGCTGAAATCAGTTGAAGAACTAAATGCTGTTCACTATAAACAACTTACTTCATATCTAAAACTTACAGGAAAAAAGGTCGGACTTTTGATAAACTTTAATGTGGATGATTTGATGGATGGGATACATAGAGTTGTAAATAATTACTAATTGTTTCACGCAGATTATTATATGTATTATTTCAAGCAGAATGCGCAGAATACGCAGAACATGCTTTTTGCAAAATTTGTTGCGTTCAGCGATTTCAAGAAACGCTTGCGTTTCCATTCAAAATAAGGATCCGGTAGGCTTCACACAATTCTGCGGATTCTGCGTGCCATAATAAAACAATTCACAAATGAACCAAATATACCATTCTCACGGAAAATTCTTATTGACAAGCGAATACCTTGTCTTGAAAGGGGCATTGGCATTGGCAATACCGTTGAAATTGGGACAGACATTGGCGGTAGAGACGGTTTGCACACCGACTCTACAATGGAATGCCTACAAACCTGATGGCCCTTGGTTTTCGGTAGCCTTGAACTCCGAAAACCTTGAAATTATCGACAGCGATGACCAATCCAAAGCCGAAAAACTAAGACAAATCCTGCAAGCCGTCAAGCAATTGAATCCCAATGTTTTTGAAGGCGAGGGCATGAAATTCATCACCCGTTTGGATTTTGACCCAAATTGGGGCTTCGGCAGCAGTTCCACCTTGATTGCCAATTTGGCGCGATGGGCGGATGTCAATCCATACAAATTGCTCCAACTGACCTTCGGTGGCTCAGGCTACGACATTGCTTGCGCCACAGCGGAAGGACCGATTTATTATCAAGTAAAAACCGAGGTCCCTGAGCCCGTCGAAGGGCCGACACCAACGGTTGAACCCATAGATTTCAACCCATCGTTTGCCGACCATGTTTTTTTCATCTATCAAGGCCAAAAGCAAAGTTCCTCAAAGGAAATCAAGGCGTTTTTAGCCCAAGCAAATCCCATTGATTTACATAAAGATATAGAATCAGTTTCGGAAATCAGCCGTGCCGTGCCGAAATGTGAAAGTTTGGATGAATTCGCTATGCTTATGCAATGCCACGAACGCATCATCAGCCGATGCATTGGGCAAGAACCAGTGCAAAAGCGTTTCCCCGACTTTGAAGGTGTCTTGAAATCGTTGGGCGCTTGGGGTGGCGATTTTATTTTGGCTGCTACGGAATGGACTGAAAACCAAGTGAGGGAATACTTCAAAGGGAAAGGCTTGGAGGTGGTTTTCGGGTATAAAGAAATTGTTCTCAACTAAGAATCTTTAATCTTGCCACCACAAAATTTGGTCTTTTTATGGTGTCATTCACTTTTGAATGGCCAACAAAATGTTGTAATAAAAAACCATAATATATTAAGAATCAATTAGATAAGTTTTCATAAGTTTGTAATGCCCATTGGACTTGAAAAAATGGCGGATTTTTTATATACTTTTGCCAGAAAGTTTTCGAAGACTTAAAACCAAGTTTCAGGTAACCTCTAAAATTCAATTGTTATGAACAAGTCAATCAAAACCATCATCGCCCTGACGGCGCTTTTCGTCATCGGATTCCTCGCCTTAGAGGGATGCAACAAGAAAGAGGCCAAGCAGCCTAAGGTTTCCGGCTTCTTCGTTTCGGGATGCAACGATGTCGTTCTCCACCGCGACAATGAACAGAATGACACGATTTACGACGAAGTTGAAAATCAGCACCACAAACACGCCATTCTATTGCGACGTTGACACCATCCGACCTGAAATCCAAACGCAGGAACAAAACATCTCCATCGAACTGCTCTATGATGATTCGTGGGCCGATTGCTTGTGCGGTCGCCATTTGGACATCATCATCGAAAACCTGAAGTTGGGACAAACCTACTCCGTCAGCATCAAGAAGGACGAGCGCGACTATTTCCAGTTCGAGGTCACTTTTGGGCCTGACACGAATTTGATGTTCATCCGCGAACAATGAACTCAATCCGCGACTGCCAAAACACGCATCAGGCAATTTCGGCAATCAAATTCGAGGCGGAAGGTGTTCGCGCCGTTGCGGATAAACAATGGTGTGGCCTTCTGTCCCGTTTCCTTGCTGCACATACCATTGGCGTAACGGATGCAATGGTGGCAGGTCATTAATGCGGCAGGAATTTCATCGGGATTTGTAGGGACGCATCGCATGCGTCCGTCTGATTCAACAGCGGACACACGCGGTGTGTCCCTACAAGGATGATTATTTCTGTGATTTTCAACCAATTCATCCGTCAATTTCATCACCAAATCGCGTTTCATC
Organism: uncultured Bacteroidia bacterium; assembly: GCA_902794155.1. Taxonomy (GTDB): domain Bacteria; phylum Bacteroidota; class Bacteroidia; order Bacteroidales; family F082; genus Limimorpha. Next base: position 25,945 of record CADBGN010000027.1, on the reverse strand, counting down.
TCGCCGATAACTGAGGCAGGGATGAGACGCGGTTCGTTGAATTTCAATTCCAAATTGACGGGATTGAAAACCGTGTCGCCCCATTGCAGGGCCTTTTTTCGGATGTTTTCCGTGGCCTTTTCGGGGTTGTTGGCGATGATTTTGTCGCATTGTATGCTGGTAGAGACGCACGGCCGTGCGTCTCTACGCAGAAATGCGGACAATTCATAACCCGTTTCCGTTTCGGACATCATCAAATCGATGTCCATCTTGCGGTTGCCTGTGGAGACCTCCACCTGTTTTTGCCATTCTAGGTCAAGGTTACGGTAGATTATTGCGCTACGGAAGGCGCCATGGGGACGGTTTGTAGAGACGGTGACAACGCCATTGTCAACAACTGCGTCCTCGCAGTTGCTAGTTTTTTTACCGACAGCGGGAACGCAGCCGGCGACAGTGCGAACCACATCCGCCCGCAAACCCACCAATTCGTTGTCTTGGTTTAGGAAACACAGTCCATCGCCATTGTGCAGAATCTTGTCGGTCTCAATCTCCATGCGAAGTGGATTGCACCAAATCACCTCGCCAATATATTCGCCCATCGACTTCGGCGTGAAAGGAGATCCAATGCCTTTCTGCCGACCATTGATGAAATAATCGGTGAAACCACGGTTGAAGGATTTCTCAGGGTTGATATCAAATGTATAATTGCAATGTCCATATGAAGCTGGTTCCAAATCACTGCGACGGCTGATGATTTCATCCAGTTTTTGGCGGTAATAGGCGGTCACATTTTTCACATAGTCAGCATCTTTCAATCGTCCTTCGATCTTGAAGCTCGTGATGCCAGCATCGATGAGTTCTTCCAAATGGGCGCTGTTGTTGAGGTCTTTCAAGCAAAGCAGATGCCGGTTCTTGATCAACACCTTCCCGTTCTCATCGAGCAAGTCCCAAGGCAAGCGGCAAGGCTGGGCACAGGCACCACGATTGGCACTGCGGTTGCCGATATACTGGCTGAGATAGCACCGCCCGCTATGGCTGACACAAAGCGCACCATGCACGAAAAACTCTAACGGCACTGTGGTCTTCTCACGAATCTCTCGTATCTGCTTCAAGTTCAGCTCACGCCCCAAAACGACTTGACTGAAGCCCAACTGCTCCAACTGCTGTACTTTCTCCACCGTCAGGTTGTCGCACTGCGTGCTGGCATGAAGCGGAATGGGCGGCAGGTCGAGTTGTAGCAGTTGCATGTCCTGTACAATGAGGGCATCGACACCCGCATTCCAACAGTCATAGGCAATCTTACTGGCACGTTCCAATTCGCGTTCATACAACAATGTGTTCAGCGTCACATAAACCTTGGCATCAAACAAGGCCGCGTGGCGGCAAAGGCGTTCGATGTCTTGAATGCTATTGGAGGCCTTTTCACGAGCACCAAAGTCGGGACCACCGATGTAGACGGCATCGGCGCCATGGTTGATGGCAGCCATGCCCACCTCGACATCCTTGGCTGGCGAGAGTAGTTCTATCTTCTTCGTTTTCATGCTGCAAAATTAAGGAATTTCGGGACGATGAAGATTAATTTCCTATTTTTGCAGATAATCCCATCTCGAAATGTCCAGCCGAACAAAGGTCATACTATTTGCCTTGACAGCCACATTGTTGTTTCTCTTTCCGATACAACAAACAACTGGCCTGTTCAAATTCAAGAAACTGGCTGGCGTCATGGAAGAGCAACCCAAACCCAAGTTGACTATCGAACGATGGAAGGACTATCAGTTCCAAGAGGGTGTTGAGGCTTACCTACAGCAGCATTATGGATTTCGTGAACCTTTGACGCGCCTTTACAACCAATACATTTGGGACTTCTACGGAAAAACCTTCGCCAAAGACAGGAGTTGGGTTTTTGTCAGCGACGATGGATGGTATTATGAATCCGGCTATGTGAAGGAATATTACGAAGGGAATTCCTGGGAATATGCAGAAGATAGCCTTCAAATGGCGCAAATTCTTGGAAAAAAGTCACTTATGATTTCTCAAGTTCAACAAATCCTTGAAGAGAGAAACATCCATCTGTTCGTCTTATTGGAACCTGGAAAAGAACAGATTTACCCCGAACACATTCCTGAAAACACCAAATACCACCGAGAGAAAGTCTTCTCTGCCCACGACTTCCTGCATCAACGTTTTGAAGCTTTGGGTATCAACTATATAGATGCAGGGGAATGGTTTCAACAGATGAAAGACACCGCCGATTTTCTACTCTTTCCACAAACGGGCACCCATTGGAGCAACCTGGCTTCGATGTATGTGGCCGACAGCCTGATCCGCTATATGGAGGATTTGGGACATATCAACATCCAGAACTTCAGCATTGGGGAAAAATATGTCAGAACCAAAGAGCCCGACGATGACTTGGAGCAATGGTTGAACCTGATACGACCCTTGAAAAGAGCGCCAAACTATTACGCCAAAACCCGTCTCGACAAAGACCCGACAGCCGTGAAGCCCAAACTCATTACCATAGGCGATTCTTTCTATTGGAACTTGCTCAACCACAGCCCATTCAAGAAAATATTCGGTACCTATCCCTATTGGTATTATTTCAGCACCGCCTATTACACAGGTTCCTATGAGCGCCCCATTGCAGAAGTTGACCCGTTTGAAGAGGTGCTGTCGTCCGATTTCATCATGCTGGCCTACAGCACACCACAACAATATGAGCTTGGCAACGGTTTCGCTGAACGCTTCCTGTTGGAATGGTGCTATGATGACGACGAAATCGACCAATTGAAAAACGAGATGAAAGAACGAATCCAACTCAACCCTACTTGGATAGCCTCCATCACACAAAGGGCAGAAAACCTCAACATCCCAGTAGACTCCGTACTGAACATGGAATCGGCTTATTTCATTGAAAAACACCCCGAAGCATGTTTTCCCGCCCTAAACGACAGCCTTCCCCTCAAGCGTTCGAGCAAGGCTGAGCGCCTCGTCAAGCAAACTAATACCATCATCCAGAATTAAAAGTAGCCCTTTTCTCCTTGCCTTATACGGTTTCTTATTCGTTTTCAGGTCTTAAAACAAAGGTTTTTCGGGATGATGAGGATATTTTTCGTATTTTTGCAGATTAATGTATTTTTCAAAGTGAAAAACCTCGTCAAGGTCATATTATTCACCCTAACTGGACTGCTCCTTTTCGCATCCATGTTTCAGAAAATCACACATTTGTGGGATTTCAAGAAGCTGAATGGCGTTGAAATACCCAGCCCTAAACCCGCCTTGACTTTCCAAAACTATCGCGACGGTGGCTTTCAAGATAGCACAGAAGCCTTTCTGAAGCAGCATTTTGGATTCCGCGAGCCACTTATCCGTTTTTACAACCAGTATCTTTGGGACTTTTACAAAACCTCGAACGGTAACCGAGGCATACTCACATTAGGCAAAGACGGCTGGCTGTATGAGCCCTGGTCGGTTGACGACTATTACCAAATCCAATATCACCAACACGCTTCCTCTGCAAAAGAGATGACAGAGCAATTACTCAGTGAGGCCAAACGTGTGTATCAGTTGCAGCACATCCTTGAGCCATACGGCACACATCTTTTCGTTTGCCTAGTGCCTTCGAAAGACATGCTTTATCCCGAACATCTTCCTGAAAAACAAGACACCAGATATGACGACGAGCCAAAGATGTCGGCAAGGTCGGTCCTCAAGGATGAATACAAACGACTTGATGTCAACGTTCTCGACATGGGCGAGTTTTTCCAACAGATGAAAGACACCGCCGACTTCACCATATTCCCGAAAACAGGAACGCATTGGTCGAAATACAGCTCTCTCTTTGCCGCCGACACGCTTTTCCGGTACATGGAACACTTGGGCAACATCAACATCCCCAACATGGTCATCGGGCCACGGACCCTCCAAGACGCCCAAGAAGCCGACACCGACCTTGAAAATCTGCTCAACCTAATCAGGCCGCTGCCAAGACCCCAGTATTATTACGCAACAGCGACCTCCGATAAGGACTCTACGGCTGTAAAGCCTAAAATGATTATCATCGGCGATTCGTTCTGGTGGAACATCGTCTATCAAGTGCCCATTCAGGAATTCTTCGCCGAATTTCCCTATTGGTACTACAACAGCTCCATCTACTACGATCCTATCCACCACTCGGTAAAAGACATTAACCTTACAAAAGAGCTCCTCTCAGCCGACTTCATCGTCCTGTTCTACAGCTCAGCACAACTCTATAAACTGAACAACAACTTCACGAAAAAAGCCTTGCTTGCCCTCTGCTACGACCCCGAGGAGATAGAGTCTGCCCATGCAAAGCTGGAACAAAACATCCGTTCCGATTCAGATTGGATAGGGAGGCTGCAAAAAGCGAGCCAAGCGCAAGGCAAACCTTTGGAAGAGCTCATCCACAACGAAGCGCAATGGCTTATCGACAGCCACCCTGAGCGATTTTTCCCCGCATTAAACGACAGCATCCCGACGAAACGTTCGAAATGGGTGGAATCATGCCTTACCAAAGATTCTTTGTACATCATCGAGCAAGAAACGGAGAAAATCATAGCCAACATCAGGTCTAACGAGGCCCAGATGGAGGCCATGCGTGAGAAAGCCCAACAACAAGGAAAAACCTTAGAACAAACCATCCACGACGATGCCCGCTGGATTGTGAACTACCAAATCGAGCATGGCACTTTGCAAATTCCGCCTCACAAATGAAAGCCCTAACAAAAACCATATTGTTCGCACTGACAGCCATACTGCTTTTCGCCTCGTCGCTACAAAAGCAATTTGACTTTCATCAGTTCAAAGACTTGAGGGGAGTGATTGTGGATCAACCCATGCCCGAGCTTACCCTTGAAAGCTATCGTGACGGCCTCTTCCAAAAACAAACAGAAGAGCACCTGAAACAACACTTCGGTTACCGCCAGCCGCTTATTCGGTTTTACAATCAATATCTTTGGGATTTCTACCGAAAGACGCATGTCAGCAAAGAGCAAATCGCTTTTGGAAAAGACAATTGGTTTTATGAGCCAGGGCCGGTGTCCGACTATTATCAGAGACAATTTCGTTTTTACGCTGCCGACTCGACGGAGATGGCATCAATGCTTTCAAAAGAGGCACACCGATTGCTTCGGCTTCAACAAGTCCTTGAATCACACGGCGTCCACTTAATAGTTTGTCTGGTGCCTGCCAAAGACCTTATTTGTCCCGAGCATCTTCCTGAAATCCAAGATACAACATACCTAGGCGAACCAAAAATATCAGCACGATTCTTCAACGAAAAGGAACTCACACGTCTCGGCGTAAACCATCTGAATCTAGAACAATGGTTCCTGCAAATCAAAGACACGGTCGACTTTGCCCTGTTTCCGAAAACAGGCACCCATTGGACGAAATATGCCGCACTCCATGGAGCTGACACGCTCATCCGCTATATGGAGCACCTTAGCGGCATCAACATGAAAAACTTGGTCATCGGTCCTCGGGAACTTGACGATGCCCGCAACCCCGACGATGACCTAGAGAGCCTACTCAACCTGATGCGGCCCATCCAAAAACCCAAGTATTATTATGCAGATGTCATGGCCGATGACGACACCACCGCCATCAAACCGAAAATGATTGTCATCGGCGACTCCTTCTGGTGGACCATTGCCGCACAGATTCCTTTGGATGAGTTTTTCTCCAAAGCACCCTATTGGTACTATAACAGCACCGTTTACTATGACGACCGATACCACTCCGTTGACGAGCTGAATCTTGCCGAAGAGCTCCTCTCTTCCGATTTTGTCGTATTATTCTACTGTGCAGCACAACAATACAGAATGAACGACGGCTTCACCCAAAAGGCGCTGGAGGCTTTGGGCGTTGAAGATAGCTATGCCATCATGGACTCGACCGACTTTGTCGAGCGAGAAATACAACGTAACATAGGCAAGATATTGGCCACGCCCAGTACGATGGAGAGAATACGCGAGAAGGCAAGCCTAAACCACAAGACCGTTGAGCAAGCCGTTCGCGACGATGCAAAATGGATTGTCGCCTACCAAATCCAGCAAGGCACCTTGAAAGTGCCCAACAACGACAACGTCCCACTCGACTCAATCACCTTCATCGAGCGAGAAATTCAGCGCATCATGAAAGCGCTATCGGCTAACCCTGAAACAATGGAATCGATACGCGAAAAAGCGGCCAAATACAACAAGACCTTCGAACAAGCCCTTCGCGATGATGCCCATTGGGTGGTCAACTACAACATCGATCAGGGCACCCTGAGATGGCCTGGAACAACAAATCATTCAAACACAAAATCAGAAAACCATGGTATTCAGCAGTAATGTTTTCCTCCTCTATTTCATGCCAGCCTTCTTCCTGGTCTATTTCCTTATGCCGAGGAAAATCCGGAACTATGTGCTGTTGCTGGCATCGCTCATCTTCTATGCATGGGGAGCGCCTGAATTCATCATACAACTTATCGCCTCCACCGTGGCCAACTTCTTCTTGGTCAAATGGATGTGCAAGACCGAAAAAGCCGGCCTGAAGAAGCTCCTCTGCGGCCTGTCTATCATTATCCCCATAGGTTTGCTGCTTTTCTACAAATACGGCAACTTCACGATGGAAAACTTGAACGCCATCCTTGGGCTCACGGGACACGCTCCGCTCACTTGGAAACGCATCATGCTGCCCATAGGTATTTCATTCTTCTCGTTCCAAAGCGTAACCTACACCTTGGACACCTACCGTGGCGTCAACAAGCCCATGGAGAAACTCACAGATTTCGTGTTGTATATCACCATGTTTCCACAGCTGATTGCAGGTCCCATCATCCGCTATTGCGATGTGGCCGACCAAATCCGCAGCCGTGAATCAACCATGGACGACCGCTTGCAGGGCTTCTACCGCTTCGTCATCGGCTTGTGCAAGAAAATCCTCATCGCCGATGTGATTGGCGCCCAAGTGGATGCCATCTTGGGTCCGGCCAACTTCTCGCTTTTGGATGCCGACCAAATCTCCAACATCTTCACCAAGGTGGCCAACCTCGACAGCACAACGGCTTGGATTGTGTCGTTGGCCTACACCTTCCAGATTTATTTCGACTTTGCGGGTTACAGCGACATGGCCATCGGTCTCGGTCGCATCATGGGCTTCAAGTTCCCGGAAAACTTCGACAACCCTTATACTTCACGCTCCATCACCGAGTTTTGGCGTCGTTGGCATAAGACCTTGGGGGCTTTCATCATGAACTACCTCTACATCCCGCTCGGCGGCAACCGCAAGGGCAAAGGCCGAATGTACTTTAACTTGTGGGTCTGTTTCCTGCTCTCGGGCTTGTGGCATGGTGCCTCCTGGAACTTCGTCGTTTGGGGCGCATTGCATGGCTTTTTCATTTGTGCCGACAAGCTCTTCCTCGGCAACGTGATGAAGAAAATCGGGAAGGTGCCGAGCGTCATCCTTACCTTCCTCACGGTGAACCTTATTTGGGTGTTCTTCCGCGTCGAAGACTTCGGCTTGGCTTGGCTGCTCATCAAGCGAATGTTTGCCTTCGATTTTGCTTTACTACCCTTCAGTGCCAACGCGCAACTCTACGTTACAATGATTGTGGCCGACTTCTTCTCCTTCATCACCCTAACGAAGTTCGGACAAAAAGTAGAGGAGAAGGTTTATTTCAACGATTTCACTAATGGCCAACACATTGCCGTGTGGATTGTGGCCGCCTTCGCCTTTGTGTTCTGCGTGGCCGCGTTGAACGCCTCCAGCTTCAGTCCATTTATTTATTTCAGATTCTAAACCGTGGGAAAATTCAAGATAACATACGGCATGATACTGTTCGCCCTGTTGATGGTGTTCCTTTTTGTGCCCATCATTCAGGAATGGACTGACTTCATACCAGTGAGACCATTGAAAGGCGTCATTATGGAGACGCCCAAGCCCGAGCTGACATTCGACAACTACAAGTCAAACATCTATCAAACACAAATCGAGAAATACGCTAGCGAGCATTTTGGGCTGAGAGAACCCGTCATCAGGATCTATAACCAGTATGTGTGGTCGGCTTATAACAAAACCTATTGCCATTTCATCGTGCCTGGAAAACATGGCTACTTGTATTATGCCTTAGCTGTCAAAGAGCATTTTGGAACCGAGTTGCTGCATCATTACAAATCGAATGAGGCAGCCATGAAAGATGTCGACACCGAGCTGCGAATGATGAACAAAGTGAGGCATGTACTAAAAGACTACGGCATTGAGTTTCTGGCTTTTATCGCACCTGACAAACCCGAAGTCTATCCTGAATACCTCCCGCGCTGCGATGCCGACACCACCACAGTCCACATAGATGAGTATTTCTCTCATCGTATGACAGAGACGGGCTTCCCCTTCATCAATATGACGGATTGGTTTGTCCAGATGCGAGACACTGCCTCATTCCCACTCTTCCCTAGAACCGACTCCCATTGGCGTTACGCGTCCATCTATGGTTTTGACTCACTGTTCCGTTTTATCAACACTTTGGACGGCGAAGCCAAGTTCCCCACTTTGCATATCGGACCACCTATCGTCTACGAGTCAGACAAGTTGGAAGGTGACGAAGAGACACTCAATCTGATCTTCCGCATCCATGGTGACAAGACGCAATACAAGTCAAACATCACCGTAGAGCCCGACAACACCCACCGCAAGCCCAAAGTGCTATTTGTAGGCGACTCGTTCATCTATAGCATGAATGACTTCATGCCGATCCGCGAAATCATGGAAGATAGGGAAATCTGGTTCTACAACAACACTGCATACGAAGGCTTTGACAACAAGACAGAGAGCGTGAAAGACATCGACCGTCTGAGCCACATCCTCAATGCAGATTATGTGGTGTTCTATTCGGCAGGCCACCAATGGTGGGAAGCCACATACGGTTTTGCCAAAGATGCGCTTCTTCAACTTTGCGTGAGCGACAGCCTCTTTGAAGCCTCGGTAAATGAACAGGCCGACAAGTTCCGTCACCTTGAGGGTTATGACAACCTCACCGAAAAGCAACTACGTGACCAAATGGAATGGATGCTGAGAAACAACCCCGAACTCATTCCTGGCCTCGAAGGGGAAGACATGCCTACCATCCGCAACACCGAACGCATCGAACAAGCCAAGTTCACCAACCGCATCAAAGCCGACAAAGACTGGCTCACCACTATCCAGATGTATGCCTCCAAGCAAGCCATCAGCTTCGACGAGGCCTTGCATGAAGAAGCCAACCGTTTGCTCAAAAACGAATCCCTCATACGCGATGAATACGTCTTCGACACGGCAGTATTCATCCAGATGAAAAAGCAAGAAATCATAAAGAGCTGGAGACCCAACCCAAAAATCATGCAGATGATCCAACAGAAAGCCAAGGAAAGAAAATTACCTATTGACGTGGTGTTGGAACAAGACGCCCAATGGGTCATCAACAAACAAATCGAAGAAGGCAGCCTATTCCAATAACAAGAAAACACCCAGACTATGGTATTTAGCAGCAACATATTCCTACTCTACTTCATGCCCATCTTCTTCCTGGTGTATTTCATCCTGCCGAAGAAAGTGCGTAACTATTTCCTGCTGCTCGCTTCGCTGGTGTTTTACGCCTGGGGCGCACCCGAGTTCATCATCCATCTCATCGTTTCGGTCATCGCCAACTTCTATTTGGTGCGCTGGATGAACAAAACCGAAAAACCAGGGCTAAAAAAGTTGCTTTGCGGCATCTCCATCGCCATTAGCATCGGGCTGCTGTTCTACTTCAAGTATGGCAACTTCACCATGCAGAACATCAACTCAGTGTTGGGTTGGTTCCATGCCGAGCCGCTGCAATGGACTAAGATTCTGTTGCCTATAGGCATCTCATTCTTCTCATTCCAGAGCGTCACCTACACCTTGGACACTTACCGCAAAGTGAACGAGCCGATGCAACGGCTGAGCGACTACATGCTCTACATCGTCATGTTCCCGCAACTGATTGCCGGTCCCATCGTACGCTACTGCGACATTGCCGACCAGATTCGCAACCGCGAGTCGCTCTATACAGACAGATTGCATGGTTTCTACCGTTTCGTCATCGGTTTATGCAAAAAGATTCTTATCGCTGACGTCATCGGATTCCAAGTCGACCAGATCTTGGGGCCTTCCAACTACGACGTGCTGACCTCCGCCCAATTGGCCGACATCGCCAACAAAATCGCGACCATCGACTCAACCAGCGCCTGGATCGCCATCTTTGCCTTTACCTTCCAAATCTATTTCGACTTTGCTGGTTATTCTGACATGGCCATCGGCTTGGGTCGCATGATGGGTTTCAAGTTCCCCGAGAACTTTGACAACCCGTACGTTTCCACAACCATTTCGGAGTTTTGGCGTCGTTGGCACCAGACCTTCAGCGTATTCATCAAGAACTATCTCTACTTCCCCTTGGGCGGTAGCCGCGTGAAGACCGAAGCCCGCAAATACTTCAACCTGTGGTTCTGCTTCCTCATCAGCGGCTTGTGGCATGGCGCGGCATGGAACTTCGTGATCTACGGTGCCCTGCAAGGCATCTTCATCTGTGCCGACAAACTCTTCCTCAAGAAGTTCAACGAGCGGCTGGGGCGCATCCCTTCCGTATTTTTCACTTTCCTCATCATCGTGCTGACCCGTTGCTTCTTCCGCATCGAGCGCATCGACCTGTCATGGATGTTCCTCAAGCGCCTCTTCGCATTCGACTTTGCTCCCTTCCACTTCGGCGACAACCCGCATCTTTATGTGACCATGATCGTGGCCGCCTTCTTCTCTTTCTTCACCCTCTCGAAATTTGGCCTCAAAGTACAGGACAAAGTCTACTTCACTGAATACAACCGCTGGCAACATATCGTGGCTTTCATTGTCAGCATACTGGCCTTTATCTTTTGCCTTGGCGCATTGAACGCTAGCGGCTTCAGTCCGTTCATCTATTTCAGGTTCTAAGCATGAATAAACAACGGCACCATATCATCCAATTCGTCTGCATCACGGCATTGCTCGCAGCCATCGTGCTGCAAGGCTTCACTGGCATTGTGAAAATGAAGCCTTTAAGCCCCTACACGAGTAATATCGTGGTGGAGAAACAGGACCTAAGCTTCAAGACTTATCTGGATGGTTCCTATCAGGAATATCTTGCCCAACAAGCCAGAAAAAGCACAGGCTTCAGAGAGTTTTTCAGCCGATGCTACAACCAGGTTGCCTATAGCTGCTTCGGCAAAATCGCCAATGAAAACGTGTACAAAGGTAGTCGGCACGAACTCTATTTGAAAGGAGCCCTCGACGACATCACAGGCAAACTGCTCGTAAACAAATATGGTAACGTCGAAAACGCCAAGGCCGATGCCCGCAAAAATGTTGAAGAGACGTTGATCCTAATCGACAGCCTTCGCCAACACGGCACCCAGTTTCTGTTTGTCTTCTGCCCAACCAAGACAGCCGTTTATCCCGAAACCATGCCCGAAGCCTTCAAAGACAGCATCTTAGACTTCTCTCTAGCAGAATATTACATCGAACTTTTCAAGGAAAACGACATTCCACACATCGATTTCTACAACTATTTCAAAACAATCAAAGACACCTTCCCCTATCGACTCTATACGCGAACGGGATCTCACTGGTCAGAAGCCACTATTCCTTTTGTGGCCGACTCGATACTCAGAAAAATTGAGACTTTAACAGACTACCGACTTCCCTCCGTTGAGGTCATTGACCCCAACCTCAGCCGCGACTATTCCGACCAAGATGGCGAACTTGAGACCCACATCGACCTGCTCTTGCCCTTGTGCAAGCCCAAGGTTTCACGACCAGTATTCACCTTGCAAGACACCATCGGCAAAGACCGACCCAACCTACTTGTCGTAGGCGACGGTTATTTTACACCCTTGCAAGGTTCCTGCTTCGTCAATGCCTTCAAACAATGGGACTTCTGGCTCTATAACCAAACCTCCATATCCTCAAGGCCCGAGTTGAACTGGAAATACCTCAACCAGCTCTTTGGCACGGCAGAGACTTTGAAACAGGCCGACATCGTGATTGCACTTTACACCTCCAACTACCTGCTCAACTACATGAGCGGCTTTACCCAATCTGCCTTGGAGCTTTATGCCAATGGCGGCACCCAAGAACAAGAAGCCATCCGTTCCATCATGGAGTCGATCAAAAAAGACCCGGAATGGTTTGGAGTCATACAGCAACAAGCCCGAGAACGCGGCATCAGCGTAGAAGAAAACCTAAGGTTGAACGCCGCGTATGTCTTTCAAATGCAAAAGAACGAACAAGATAACAATAACCAACCCTAAATAAGAACAACTTATGGTATTCAGCAGCAACATTTTCCTTTTCTTTTTTCTGCCTATCTTCTTGATAGCCTATTTCATCACACCGCAGAAATTCAGAAACTATACGCTCCTGCTCTTCTCCATCGTGTTTTACGCCTACGGTGCCCCCGACTTTGTGTTTCTGCTTGTCGGCGAATGCGTTATCAACTATTTCATCGTCAGGGCGATGGGGCGTACAGACGGTGTGCACACCGTCTCTACAACGAAGAAAAAAATCCTATGTGCCATTTCTGTGATTATGGCATTGGGGCTGCTGCTCTATTTCAAATATGCCAACTTCTTCATGGAGAACCTCAACACCATCTTGGGTTGGGCACATCACGAACCCGTAGATTGGATGAAGGTGGCTTTGCCTATCGGCATCTCGTTCTTCACCTTCCAATCCATCACCTACACCATTGATGTGTATCGTGGAACGACACCGCCTAGCCAGAAGCTGACCGATTATGTGCTATATATCATGATGTTCCCGCAACTCATCGCAGGTCCTATCGTCAACTACAACAGCGTGGCTGCACAATTAGTCTCGCGCACCAGCACCATGGAAGACCGCGTGGTAGGTTTCTACCGCTTCGTGATCGGTTTGGCAAAGAAAGTGCTCATCGCCAATACCATGGCCGCCTACGCCGACCAAGTGTTTGGCATGGCATACGGCGACTTGGCTACAGGCACGGCTTGGATTGGCATCCTCGCCTATACTTTCCAAATCTACTTCGACTTCTCTGGCTACAGCGACATGGCCATCGGCTTGGGCAAGATGATGGGCTTCCGGTTCCCGGAAAACTTCAACGACCCTTATACCAGCCGCAGCGTCACCGAGTTTTGGAAACGTTGGCACATGACCTTGGGCAACTTCATCATGAACTACCTCTACATCCCGCTTGGCGGCAACCGGAAAGGCAAGGGACGCATGTATTTTAACCTGTGGCTCTGTTTCCTTCTGTCAGGACTCTGGCATGGAGCCTCGTGGAATTTCGTCCTTTGGGGCGCTTTCCACGGCTTGTTCATCTGCGCCGACAAACTCTTCCTTAAAAACGCATTAAAAAAGATAGGCACGCTACCCTCCGTCGTCATCACCTTCTTCCTTGTGGCCATGGGTTGGGTGCTCTTCCGCGTCGACACGGCAGCCGATGCAGGCGCGTTCTATCAAGCGCTGTTCGCTTTCAAAGGTGGCTTGACGGTGGCAGGCGACGCACAATTCTGGTGCGTCTTTGTCCTTGCCATCGCGTTCTCTTTCCTCACTCTTGTCCCCTTTGGACAAAAACTTCAAGACCGCATCTTCGCCGACAGCTACTCCAAACCACTCTCGTGGACCATGTTCGCCATCACCTTGGTCTTGTTCATCCTCTCAGCTGGTTCGTTGTGCGTTTCCGATTTCAACCCCTTCATTTACTTTAGATTCTGAGCCATGAACAAGAAACCACACTTCCTCATACAGTTCGTTATCATCTTTGTGGCATTTACTGCCATCTTGCTTCAAGGCTTCACCCATGTCATCAAGATGAAACCATTGGCGGGTTATGTCCCCAATGAGCAACCCGTGAAATTATCGTTCAAGACCTACTACGATGGCACCTTCCAAAACTACCTGACCGACCACGCCAAACGCAACAGCGGCTTCCGCGAGCCTTGCATAAGAATCTACAACCAATGCCTGTTCTCGCTTTTCAGCAAACCGACCAACAACACCCTCGTCCCTGGGCTCAACAAAGAGATGTATCTCCAAATCTATCTTGACGAAATCAAGGGCAAAACACTGAAAGACTGCTATGGCTCGGAGGAATACTTCAAAACGAAGGCACAAAAAGACATCGAAAAGACTTTGGTACTCATCGACAGCCTGAAGCAACACAACACGGCTTTCCTCTTCGTGGAAGCCCCTTCCAAGACCTGGGTCTATCCCGAATACATGCCACAAGAGTATCAAGATTCCATCATGCCGTTCTGCGTGCAGGACTACTACACCCAACTCTTCAAGGAAAATGGCATCCCGCACATTGATTTCCTGAGTTATTTCAAGTCGTTGAAAGGGCAGACGAAATATCCCTTATACACTCGTTACGGCACTCACTGGGCTGAGCATACCATACCTTTTGTGGCCGACTCTATCCTATCAAAAATCGGTAGCCTCATTGGGCAGGAGATGCCGCACATCGTTTGCGTCGACGAGAACCTCACCACCCAATACTCGAAACAAGACGGCGAGATTGAAGACCTGATGAACCTGCTGCTGCCTATCCGTAAGCCAGCCATGCCTCAGCCCATCATGGCATTGAGCGACACCACACTCCGCAAACCTAACATCCTCGTTATCGCTGATAGTTATTTCATACAGCTGCACGAGTCAACTTTTGCCGATGCCTTCGACCGCTGCGAATATTGGAAATATGACGACGAAGTCATCACAAAAGACATCGAATTTTTAGGCAAGGTGAGCGATTACCTTGAAGCCTACAATGTCATCGACCAGGTCGATCTCGTCATGATTATCACCACTTCCGTGTATGCCTACGACTACATGTTCGGCTTCTGCGAGACCGCCAATGAAGCCTTCATCGACCGCGATGGCAAACGCAGGCAGAAACTGATCGAAGAGACCATAGAGCGCATCAAGAGTGTGCCCGAATGGCTCGAAAGCGTCAAGCAACAGGCCATTGAGCGTGGTGTCGACCTCGACGAGATGCTCCGCCTCAACGCCATTTATGCCATCGAAATGGACAAGCAAAAACAGCAGAACTAAATGGGAAAGAAGCCGAAATACGACCTTGTATTGTTCATCCTGCTCATGGTGTTGGGATTCATGCCCATGCTGCAAGGTTGGCTTCATATATTCCCTACAAAGCCACTCAATGGCGTTACATTAGCAACGGAAAAACCCAAATTCGACCTTGACGGGTACCGTTCAGGAGCCTACGCCAAGCAAGCTGAGGCATACACGAGCCAGCAAATAGGTTTCAGGGAGCCCATCATAAGGTTTTACAACCAATATCTATGGGATTTGTACCATAAAACCTACGCAAAGGATGTTGTTGGCGGGAAACAAGGATGGCTTTATTATCCCCAAAGCGTGAGGGACTATTACGGACAAGAGCTGTTGCGTTGGCATCCCTCCACAGACGAGGCTAAGGAAAAATTCGACCAAGAAGTGAAATACCTCAATTGGGCCCGCAACATTTTGAGAGAAAACGGTGTTGAGCTTCTTGTCTTCATGGCCCCCGAAAAGAGTTTCCTCTATCCCGAATTCCTCCCCGATGGCGAAAAAGACACGACCACCTTCAATGCCAGCGACTATTTTGCACGACGTTTCGAAGAAACGGGATTCCCACACATAGAGATGACGCGTTGGTTCCAAAAGATAAAGGACACGGTCGACTATCCGTTGATTCCCCAAGCGGGAGCGCATTGGATCTTTCCATCCGTCTATGCCGTCGATTCGTTGTCGCGCCTCATGGGCGAATTGAAAGGCATTCATCTGCCTAAAATCAAGATAGGAGAAGCCTATCACACTCGCGACCGAGATCACGACTACGACAACGACCTTGAACTCCTCCTCAACTTGACATTCCCCATGAAACACCAATACGGCTACTATCCGAGACACAAGGTCCGCATCGAACACGACTCGACTAGCGTGAAGCCTAGGGTACTCTTCATTGGCAATTCCTATTTCTGGGCCATGCAACTGTTTACTCCATTCAAGGAATTGTTTGAAAACACAGAGTTCTGGTTTTATGGCTCCACTGCCTACTATGGTGAAAACCTAGACCAAACCATCAGCGTCACCAAGCTGAATCTTTTAGAAAAGCTCTTGGACTTCGATTACATTGTTTGGTTCACAACTGGCAACCAAATTAACAAAGGCACCGAAGGATTCGCCGAACGCACTCTTGTAAACCTATGTTTTAATGAGAAAGATATAGCCCCTATCCGTATCCACCTTATCGATAGCCTTAGGTATGATTCCGCCACACTGGCCTCTTTTGAAGCACCCTTCACCGATAGCAACTACAAGCAAATGCTCTGGCCCAAAGCCGACCAAATCATGTACAGCCATTCCGAACGCTATTTCCCAGCTTTGTGTTCCGACACCCTCCCAAAGATACGCAATCCGAGAATCAAAGAAATCATGGCCATCAACGAGATAAAGAAAGACTCTACATGGATGTGGAACTTGTCGGCATGTCAAACCGTCATCCAAAATGCGTCATTTGAACAAGTATTGCTTATGGAAGCCTACAACATCATCGAAGGCAAGCCTTTGATGCGCGACATGAATGACCCAGAAGCCAAGCGCGACCGTGTGGAAAGCTTAGTTACAGACATGTTGCAACAAATGCGCAGCAATCCCATCACCATGCAACAGAACCAAGAGAAAGCACAAAAGAACGGAATAAGCGAGGAGCAACAACTCCTTCTCGATGCCCGCTGGATTGTCAACCACCTAATCAAAGTCGGGAAG
The DNA here is from genome assembly GCA_902794155.1 of uncultured Bacteroidia bacterium. Classification (GTDB taxonomy): domain Bacteria; phylum Bacteroidota; class Bacteroidia; order Bacteroidales; family F082; genus Limimorpha. The sequence continues at coordinate 9,127 of CADBGN010000027.1, read as the reverse complement.
ATTCAACTATAGTCGCACGAGTCGCTGAGTATAGCCACCCACTTTCAGTACATACATGCCAGATGAAAGTTTGGGATGAATGGTGAAAACGTTTGCTCCTTTCACTAGATGGCATGATTCAACAAAAACCTTCCTTCCCAAAACATCGTAGATGCCGAGTTCCACCTTCCCAGATTGTTCGGATTCCAACATGATTTGGACTTCGTCTTCGAAAGGATTGGGGTGGCACGAAACCACGGCTGGAATATTCTCATTGACACTAAGATACGGGCTAAGTTCTTCCATGAAAAACTGGTCGCGAAGGCGTAGGAAATCATCGGCCTTCTGAACATCAGCATAACACCTGTCCAAACTCCACGGAAAATGGAACCTATGGTATTGGTCCTCAACTTCACCTTGAACTTGATTCCAGTATTCATCTAAAATCGATTTCATGTAACTGTAACTAAAACAAGTGTTTCTGAGTTCAAAATAACGCTTGCAGAATTGGAATCTGAAATCCTTGTTTTCCATGAAATGGCTCAACACTCTGCTGTTGCCTCCTGCATGAAGTGCATTGTCAATGGCTTGATAATCGGCCCAGGAGAAGCACCCATCGCCATCGTAAAACATCATCCGAAAAGGCCTACCAGGAGCCATTTGACTGATTTTGACATTGTTGCCAGGCCAATCCAAGTTAGCTGAAAAAGTCTCGAATAGGAAATAGTCGATAAAGCCTGGCACATCCATGTGCGAATAGGCATAAGCAGAGTCTTCAGGCTGAGACAGATCAGCATCACGAATCCATGTATAAAAAGAGCGCCATTCTGTTGGGTCGCCGTAGTTGGTTATACCCCAATATTTGATGATGGTCACGCTATCGAGGTCGGCATTGTAATGCTCTTTGATATAGTGCTCGTCGGGGCACTCCTCCAAGGTATAGATACCCCAATATTCACCATTGATAAACACAACTGTTTCCCTTACTGCCATGGCATCAAAACTTAGGTTTCGAGCCACTTTTTGAGACATATAGTCCGTACCGCCCATCTGTAGCCAGTTGCTGCATCGGAATGGGTGCAAATTGAGTCGCTTGAACTTGACAATTGGCGAGTCATTGAAAAAGCGGAACAAAAAATGCTTTTTTCCATATTCTTCACGGGCATACAGTTTCATGCCTTTCTGTTGGAACCAGCGCGAAGCACCACCATGCGTACGCAAGCCGCAAATCTGGTTGATACCCGTGTTGTCGGGGTCGTAAAACTCCATGTTGATTTGCCGCTCCCATTCATCGCCTCGCATCTTGTAGTTACCCGTGGCAATCGAATCTGCGGGGTCATAGTTGACACCAGGGACGAAGATGCCCGTCTCGTAGTCAAACAAAGCCAAGGAATCGGCCATGATTGACAATACTGGCAGACCATGAAAGTCGCAGCCCAACGAACGGATGAAATAGGAATTGCTGACCACCTGACTCACGCATCTCTCACTTTGGTCGAACACCGCGGCACGGATAACGATGGCCCGCTTGACATCATTCGGAAGGTAGAATTGTGATGGTATGGTGTTGACAATCGTATAGATATCCGACTTGGAGTATTGGTGGGCATCAAGCTGTAAAGGAGCCGTGTAAAGCGGAGACTGAGCCGTCGGGCAATTGCCGTTGATGGTGTAACGGATATGGTTCTGCGGATTAGCGTTGGAGAGTTGCAATGCAAACACATCATTATAAAAACCGCCTTTGGCCGAAAAGATGATAGTGTCGTTTTGAGCCTTGGTTGCAACACAAATCACGCAGCCCAATATCAATGCGATTATCTTGATTCTCATTGTCTTACAATTTTCAATTTCAAGCCACCAAGTTTCACGAAATAAACACCAGAATTCAAATGAGGACATAGCTCAATCTCATTATATCCAGTGTTCAAACAACACGGTTGTGCAAAAACTTTCCTGCCCATCAAGTCATAAATGACGACTTCGCTGGCGGCAAATTCCTCTGACTCAATTCCAATGTGAATCTTATCCGAGAAAGGATTAGGATAACACTGGGCATTGACAATCGCCGGTCCTTCCACCGACAAAAACTCGTTCAGTTTTTCAATGACCTGAACAGGTCTCAACATCAAGAAATAGTGGGTCACGGGCATGGAATATTCCTCCCATGAAGAATAAGAAGAAGGCCAATTGAAACGCTCAACCTGATTAGGGATTGCGGGCTGAAGGGCTTGATAGATGTAGTCGAAATAAGGTTTTGTGTTCTGATAAGAAAAAGTCGAGAATGCCAACTGGTTAAACCGGCTCGCAAATTGTTCCTTAAACCTTTGGTTTTCCAACAATCTTCTGAAAAACAAGGTAGCTCGGGTACTTGTGGGCCAACCGCCATCGCCGACATAAGTGGCATTGGCAAAGGCATCGAAATCCTGTTGCACAAGGCAACCATCGCCATCAAAGAAAAACCAGCGCCACTTACCATCACCCACCTGCCACATCCGTAAATTGGTGGCAGGCCAATCTAGATTCGCCGAAAACAACTCGAAAATGAAATAATCAATGAAATTCCCAATGTCGATATGTGCCTCCACATAATTATATTGATCCTCGTCGGAAAGGTCGGCTTGTTCCATCCAGGCGTATAGTGCATAGTAGTTGTCGGCTGTGCCGCAATCGACTTCAATCCAATCTTTGATCATGTTGACACGGTCCTTGTCAACGCCCAAATGGTCGGCCAAATAATGCTCGTCGGGCTTCTCCTGAATGTAGTACACACCCCAATACTCTCCGTTGATAAACAATTCACTTGGGCGCGACGAAAGCATCTCCACATTCAGAGGTTGGACGATACGGTTGCAGAGATAATCCTGACATCCTGCTCCGTTCCAACCACTCGAAAAAGGACGCAGCGTAAGCCGTTTGAATGAATTCAAGGGTGTAGTGTCGAAAAACTTGTATTTAATGCGCTTTTTCCCATATTCTTCGCGAGCATAGAGAGTGTAGCCCTTATGGCTGCGCCACCTCGACTGCTTTCCATGCGTGCGTAGTCCCACTTGCTGATTGACTCCCGCGTTGTCGCCAGGTTCATAAAACTCAAGATTACAAAGACGCTCCCATTCGATACCTTTCATAAAGTAATTCCCAGTAAAATAAGGGTTCGAAGGATCGAAATGAGCGCCTGGGACAAAGATACCTCTCTCATAATCAAACAAATCCAATGAATCGGCACAAAGTGATATGGCAGGCAGGCCATGCGTGTCGCATCCTAAGGCCTTGATGAAATAGCTATGCGTAACCACCTTGCTCACACAACTATCGTTATTGTCAAACACTGCAGCTCGAATGACGATGCAATGCCGCACGGAATCAGGCAAAAAAAAGTCCTGTTCGGGACAATTAACAATGGTGTAGATATCCGATCGTGAATAGTTTCTTTCATCCATCACCAAAGGCTCCGCAAAGATGGACGACTGTGCCGTCGGACGGTTGCCATTGACCGTATAGCGGATGTGGTTTTGTGGATTGTTATTGCAGAGTTGCAAATCAAACACATCGTCATAAAACCCGCCTTGGGTCGAAAAGACTACTGTGTCAGTTTGGGCCATGCCCGAAAGGGTGGCCAACAAACACCAAATCAACACTAAAGACCTAATAATCCGCATAGTTCGGTTATTTTTTTGCAAAAATAACAAAAATCGGCCGATTGGAATCAATCGACCGATTTTTTGTAGTTTGGATTTGTAGGGCTGTCGTACCACGGCAGCCGCATTACCGTTTTGATTGCGGCTGCCACAATGTGACGCGGCTGCCACAATGTGACGCGCGGCTGCCACAATGTGACAGCCCTACAAGAACCATCATTTAGATTTTCTCTTCTTCCACGCGCAGCGGCTTGGGTTCGCCCTTGCGGATATCGAGCTCGTTGATGAGGTTGGTGGCACCGGCGTACTTGTCGATGATGAAGAGCACATAACGCACGTCCACGTTGATGGTACGTTGCAGTTTAGGCTCAAAGTTGACGTCACCGCTCATGGCTTCCCAGTTTCCGTCGAAGGCGAGGCCGATGAGTTCGCCCTTGCCGTTCATGATGGGGCTACCTGAGTTACCACCCGTGATGTCGTTGGTCGACAGGAAGCAAACAACGAGTTCGCCATTGTCGTCGGCGTAGGCACCAAAGTCCTTCTTCTCAATGAGGTCGATGAGACGCTTGGGGGCATCAAACTCATAGTCGCCAGGAACGTACTTCTCAAGGATACCATTGGCAGTGCAGATGTAATCATAGTGAACAGCATCGGCGGGCATATAATCCTGCACTGAACCATAGCTCATACGCATCGTTGAGTTGGCATCAGGATAGAGGCTCTTGCCGGGTTGTGTGGCAGCATAGTACTCGCGCAGACCCTTCACAAACACGTGGTCATTCTCGCTCACGGTTTGCATAGCCTGACGATAAGCTGGAACGGCACCCATGATGGCTTCCATCATCGAGGTGTTCATGATGTAGGCATAGTCCTTACCGATTTTCTTGGGGCTAGGCTTGGCCAAGAAAGCCTTGATGCTCTCGGGCGTGGCGAAAATGGACTTGGTGTAGACCTCCTCGGTAAAAGCGTCAATGTCGCCCTTGAACTTCTTGTCGATGATGCTGAAGATTTCAGGCAGTTCATCGGCCTTGAAGGCGTTCTTGTAGATCTTCAGCATTTCGGCGAAGGTCTTCTTCTCCACTTGCGGATCGGTCTCGGCAAAAAGCTCGTCGACATTCATCTGTTGGAGCATCATCAGTGCCATGGCTTCGGCATCCTTGTCCTTGTCCATGTAAGCCTGATAGTAAGAACCAAACTGGGCAGCAATACCTGCAGCACCGACATTGGCGACGAAATTAGGATAATAGACATACTTGGCCACATCGCCCAAGTTCTTATAGGCATTCTTCAAATTCGGAAGGGCATCCTTGTATTCGGTCTTATTGTTCTTGTTCACCCAGTTGGTGAAGTCTTTCTCCAAAGCGACCTTGCTCTCGCTGACCTTGTTCTTGCGGAGCATCTTGCACTGGCCGATGAAGTTCTTCCAAGTGTTGGCGAGGCCAGCGTGGTTGTCGGCATACATCAGGTTGATGTGTTCATCTTCTTTCATGTACTCTTCCATCACTTCGAGCTGCTTGCCGAAGATGTCGATGATGAGGGGATAGAAGGTATCCACATTATAGTCGATGCCATAGCTCGACATGTAGCGTTGGGTGCTGCCCGGGAAGCCCCAAATCATGGTGAAGTCGTCCTTCTGAACGCCATCGAGGCTGATGGGAAGGTGGTGTTTGGGCGTCAGCGGCACGTTGTCCTTGCTATAGGCGGCAGGGTTGCCGTTCTTGTCGGCATAGACGCGGAAAATCGAGAAGTCGCCAGTGTGGCGCGGCCACATCCAGTTGTCGGTGTCGCCACCAAACTTACCAATCGAAGAGTTGGCCACGCCCACGAGACGTACATCCGGGAACACTTGATAAACGAACATGTAGTACTCGTTACCTTCAAAGAAACCCTTGATGACGGGGTTGTACTTGCCATCTTCCGAAGCAGCGGTTTCCAACTCCTTGATTTTCTTACGGATGGCAGCCTGCTGATCCTGATAGTCCATATCGTCGGTCACCACACCGAGGATATCCTTGGTGACATCTTCCATGCGGATGAGGAAGCTGGCGGTCATTTCAGGGGCGGGCAGTTCCTCGCCGTAGTTCTTGGCCCAGAAGCCGTCGCGGAGATAGTCGTGTTGGTCGGAGCTGAGTTTTTGGATGGCACCATAACCACAGTGGTGGTTGGTGAAGAGCAAACCGTGTTCGCTCACGATTTCACCTGTGCAGAAGAAGCCACGAGGTTGGGCTTCGCTGCCGAGACCCACAATGGCGTCTTTCAGACTGCTGTTATTGATGCTGTAAAGCTCTTCTGGGGTCAGTTGCAGACCCATTTTCTGCATGTCAACATAGTTCAGGCGCTCGACAAACATCGGGAGCCACATGCCTTCATCGGCATACACGCGGCCAACCGAAACGAGGATGGCCATTGCAATGATTCCTAATACTTTTTTCATTGATTGATTGATTATTTAATGTGTAATTATAGATGCATATTTTTGACGCAAGACTGCAGGACGCGAGACCACGAGACTTTGTTTGTCCCTTGTCCGGAAGTCTCGTGTCCCGAAGTCCAATTTAGTAAGCTTTGTATTTGTCACCCGTCTTCTCGATGAGGATACGATAGTACTCGTCGCTGTATTTCGGATGCTCGCTCTTGATGGGCGTGTATTTCTGACCTGGTTTGTCGGGCTGGGCCGTGTTGAGATTGCCGTCCACATACTTCATGAATAGTTCATGGTAGAAACGCTTCCACATCGCCGTCATGTCGTTGGCTGCATCGCATGAAAACTTGGTAAGCTCTCTGATCTGGGCTTCTCTACCCTTAATGGTATTCACACGTTCGTCCAATGCGGGAATCACAGATTCAGCCCACTTAGTCTCAAGTTCATGTTGGCGTTTACGAATCTCGGGGTGGATGTAATCATACTTGGTATAAGCCCAGTTGCTCATCTGATTGAAGGTCCAGAAGGCGGAGGTTTCCGACCACTCGCTCATCGATCCATTGCCTTCGCGGAAACACTCGGGAATCTCAGTCATGCAGGTGTACATCGGGCAATAGATGCAATTGTCGGTGTCGTCAACACCAAACCAAATGATGCCGCCGATGGGCCATTCCCAATTGCCACGGCTTTGGGCCACGAAAGAAAAGCCCGTCTGCTGGGTGGCGGTGGTGCGCTCATGCACATAGTGAACGCCGTCAACTTCCCAATCCATAGGACGCCAGCGGTAGGGACAATGGAACGGACCAGCGCCCACATCTTGCGACATGTCAAGGTCGGTGCCTTCGAGGTGGTCGCGCATGAAGTCCATCATGTCGAGCACACTGACTTTCTTGTTGGGCTTCACCCAAAGAGGCATGCGGTTGGTCGGGAAGTTGTCGGGGGTCTGGCACATATTGGCCGTATAAGGCTGAGCGCGCTTGATGTCGCGACCCGTGGCATAACCCCAATAGTCCTTCATGTTGTCGGTCACCTTATTAAACATGGCCCACACGCGCAGGTCGCAGAAACGGGCACCGTCAAAAGTGACGGGGTTGTAGACATCGGAGAACGAGAATTTGTCGTCGGGACCATCATAAAGCTTGGCTTGCTTGGCGAAGCTGATGACATCGTCGGCATAGACGCAGTCAATGTTCGGGTCTTTCAGCAGCTTGTCGATGTTTTTGAAGGTGATGCTAGTCTTGCACTTGCGTGAGGCCAGGGGGAAGGTGGTGATACGAGCTTGGTTGGCGTGACCGCTCACATAGCCGTCAGGGATACGACGAGCCACCCATACGGCACCTTTATTATGCTTGCCTTTGCCAATCATTTCAAGGATCCAGCACTCTTCGGTGTCGCTGATGCTGAACGACTCACCCTCGCTGACATAACCGTAGTTGGCCACCAGTTCGCCCATGCATTTGATGGCTTCGCGGGCGGTCTTGGCACGCTGCAAGGTGATGTAAATCAGGCTGCCGTAGTCGATGATGCCAAGGCCCTCCCAAAGGCTTTCGATGCCACCGTAGGTCGTTTCACCGATGGCGAGCTGCCATTCGTTCATATTGCCGACCACATTGTAAGTGTGAGCCACTTGTGGAATTTGTCCACGGAACATACCGCCGTCCCAATCGTACACATCGAGCATGGCGCCTTCGGGCCAATCGGTGGCAGGATAATGATAGAGTTCGCCGTAGAGCACATGGCTGTCGGCGGCATAGCTGATCATGCAGGAGCCATCGGTCGATGCACCTTTGGTAATCAAGAAGTTAGTGCAGGCATTGGCCTTCCCAAAAGTAAAAACGAGAGCCAAAGCCAGGATTGCAGTGAATACTTTTTTCATAGGATATTAGATTAATCGATGATTACAAAATGGGGCTACAAAGATAGTAAAATGTTCAATTGAATAGCGCTCTGTTCTTCAATTGTTTGCATTCAATTGTTTTTCAATATTATACTCGACAGCAAACGACAACAAACGACTACAGTCGACTACAAACGTTTGTTCAACGGCTTGGTCTTGACAGGGGTTGCATCTTTGCAGTGGAAATAAAACTAATTACTATTTACTATGGATGCACAAAACAGCAAGATTATTGAGGTTCCGATGGGGAACGGCAAAGAAGACATCAAAGCAAGAGAAACCATTATTTCAGATGTATATAGATGTTGGTACGAAGCAAACCCTTCAAAAGCAGTGTATAACACACATTTGAAAGACTTTATTAATGTTCGATTTCTGTCAATCAATGAAACTATTCACCACGCTTCCATTTCTTATTTATCAACTTTGGCGGTTCTGCAACTGGACACCATACTGCGGTATTCTGTGGTTTACGGCAAGCCTAAACCTCCGAAAAAAGGAGTCGCCAATCAAAAGGTATTTGCTTATATGCTGGAAATGCACTACGAGTTGATAGGCATTAGCCTAGTGAAAATGATGGTAGGAGTGAAGCGAACAGGAGAGAAAGTGCAGTATTGCATCACTGCGATAAAGGCATAAAAAAAGAAATCGACAGGCTGGCTCACTCGAAAGGTCATCACCAGATTGTGGACGTCTACGGACTGTTCCCCTATTGATTTCTGCCTGCAAAATTACAACAAAAACTAATACCCCACCATAAAAATGAAAAATAATCACTACTTTAGCCAAATGAACGCAATCCAAAGCATGGCGCAGAAAACCTTTACTAACCAGAAACTTGAGTTCGTCGAAGAACTGGTGCTCTACACCGACGCCCACATCTTCCTCACAGGAAGAGCTGGCACGGGAAAGACCACTTTTTTGAAGCACCTTCCACTGAAGACATACAAACGCATGGTCGTGGTGGCACCCACGGGCGTAGCTGCCATCAATGCGGGCGGACAAACCATTCACTCGTTCTTCCAGCTGCCTTTTGGACCGCAACTGCCTGAAAACGCATTGGGCAAAGGCTACAATGCAAAAACAATGGCTGCGCAATACCAAAAACTCAACAAGAAGAAAATCAACCTGATGCGCAGCCTCGACCTGCTCATCATCGATGAGATCAGTATGGTGCGTGCCGATGTCTTGGAT
>CADBGN010000026.1 GCA_902794155.1 uncultured Bacteroidia bacterium | reverse complement strand
CTGCCTTCCTTCGTATCACAATCTGGAGACCAAGGCCGGCCGCGACGTTTATGAGAAGTTCGGCTTGAACGGTATCGAGGTCACCGAGGACGTGTTCGAAAGCGAGAACAGCATCGTCTTCGACGAGGCTGAGAACCGCATGCACACCATCAAGGCCGTCATGGTGGCCACGTTGGGCGACTAATCATAGTCCAAGTGCATCAAACAAAAAGGGAACCCAATCGGGTTCCCTTTTTGTTTGGATGACTTCAACGTCATCAATGTCTCACAACCACACGTTGGTTGCTGACCGTGCCATCGCTCTGGCGGATGTTGAAGAAATACGTGCCTTCGCTGTATTGGCTCAAGTTCACGTTGAGCATCATGCTGTTGACAGGAATAGTCTCCACCAAAACACCCATCATATTGTAAACCATCACGCTCTCAATGCCTTTGGCTGATTCAATGCGCACTTGGTCGTTGGCGGGATTAGGATAGACTGTGGCCATCGCTGAAATCTCGGAGATGCTCAGCAGTTCACCGTCAACAGTCACATAGTAAACCACTTCCCCACCATTGGATTCCACCTTAACGGCAGTTTCAGCCACGCTTCTGCCGACAACCGCGTTGGCTGCGATATGGAAATGGAATTCTTCTCCTTCTTCAATCGTTGCGGGCAGTGCGGTTGCGGGTTCAATCTCCAAATATTCATCGCCAGTAGGATTGGCTTCCGTAATGGCGGTAATCTCAATAGGCGCATGGGAGGCGAAATTACCGTTGCTCACATACACATCAACTTCAGGTTCATTGACGGTCAACTCAACATAGGGTGAGCCGGGAATATACAACCCCATATCTTGTAAATTGGTTGACGAGCTGGCAAGCACCTTGACCGAACGCATGTCGTTTTCATAACGGGCAACCACACCGATAACATAGAAAGAGTCGGCCTCGCCTTCAAACGAATAAGAATGTTCTGTAAAGTTTTCTTCCACCAACTCACCGTTGATGTATACATCATATCCCATAGGATTGCCATTGGTGGGGGCATCCCAATAAGCATATAACACACCATCCTTCAATGGAGCTTGATCTACCAAAGTGAGGTTCTCAACAGGATAGGGGTGTATATTGGTATATTCGTAGGCATAACGGCTGTTAAAGATCTCCTTGGTAGTGTAGTTCTGCACCCAGATGGAGACTTCAAGGTCGCTCATTTCCTCGACATGGGTTCCCGACATATCTTGTGTGAATTCCAAATGTTGTAGTTCGCCAGAAACGAAGTCAACTGTTGTGCCTTCCGCATTAGGCAACATCTTCATGAATATGTGGTGAAACACAGTTTCGCCGTTGCTTCCCACATTGCCGTGGGTTTCTTTCTCGTTTACAGAGATGTAGATACGAGCATTGACGTCAATGTAAGGCATAATGTCGGCCAAGACCGTAATAGTATTGCCTTCGACCGAGAACGAACCTTTGATATCCATAAAGGCAGCAATTTCTGCATGTTGGTTGAATTGGTTTTGTACACCATTGAAGTTCAACGACTCAGCATCAAGGAAAGCCATAGGAACAGCATTCACGCTATAGTAGTCACGACGCACGCCGCCTTCATCAGTGTAGTACGGGTCACCGCTTCCAGGCCAGTTCATCTGATATTTGGTGTAGGTGTAACGGCCTTCGTTGTTGTTGCAGAAAGTGTGCATCAGAGTGTTGGGTTGTACGCATGGACCGCAGGTCGATGACGAGAAGTGTTCAATCATGGGCTTGCGTTCGGCAGAGCCAATGGCCACGCTAACGGCTTTCGAGAGCGTGTTGTTGCTCGGGTCATCATCGGCTTGGCCATTGACCAAATTGATGCTGTAGTTGACGTTGTAGCTTCCGGGAATCAGTATGGTCGGGGTAGTAAAATTCAAGGTCGCACTATTGAGTGAAGCAATATTGACCGTAAAGGTCTCCGTGACAGGCTCCATGCCTTCCACTTCGTAGGTGGCTTCGACGGAGGTCACAGGGGTGGTACCATAGCTGAAGACCGTCATGCCGAATGAAGTCTCGCCACTACTGATGAAGTTAGGAAGCGTAGCAGCCGAAACTCCAAGGTCAAGATTCTCTAACGTGAAGATTACGATGTCGTCAAAGAACCAATCGTTGATGTTGTAGCTGCTGCCATTAAAGAAGATGCAGAACTGCACACTGGCCTGACCCATATCAGGAGTGTTGATTTCCTGTGAAACAGAATAGCTGTTGCTGGCACTGTAGCCTTGGCTCCAACCTTGGTTCCAAGTGGTACCTCCATCAGATGACGTAGCCACACCGATGGTGTTGCTGCCCGAGTAATTGTCAAGTGCATGCTTAAACGAGACAACGACACTGCTGAAACCAGTCAAATCGACGGCAGGAGAGACGAGTCGCGTCATGCCATTGAATTGGGGACTCCATGAAAGGTGCATCTCATTGGGATCTCCTCCAGCGTTGTTGGTGGCCGAAACTGACCAGTTGTTTTGATGTGCATCGACAGACCATCCTGCAGGCAGAGTGGTACCGTCAAAAGATTCGTGCAGCAAAACCGCGCGGTTTTGTGCCACCATCGCCGTTGCAAACAGCATGGCAAATGCAAAAAGTAAGGTTTTTTTCATAGTGATATGATTTTGTAATTATGTTGATTATGCTTTTCGCTGCAAAAATAAGAACAAATTTGAATAATAGCCAATTAATTTAGGTAAAAAATACCTATTCATAATAACAACAGTATTCCATAAACCACCACGAGCAAGAAACTATGCTTCACCTGCCGGCCCAAAAACGGGTCAAGTAGCTCGGGTTTGGTCTTTTTGATGGCGATTAAGTCTTTGATGTATAGGATGGAAAGCAATAAGAACAGGTAGGAATACCAAGTCGCGTGGTGCAAAACGAGATATATGGTAAGGCAGACAAACGCCCCGCCGATGAGCAGGCAATGGTAGACAAAAGCCTTTTTCAACCCCAGTTTCACCACGAGGCTGTTCTTGCCCGAAGCCTTGTCGTTTTCATAGTCGCGCATGTTGTTGATGTTGAGCACGGCATTGGAGAGAAAGCCCATGGCCGTTGCCGGAAGCAAGACGCTGAAATCGAACCAAGGAGCGGACAAATAATAGGTACCTGCCACGGCCGCCCAACCGAAGAATAGGAAGCAGAACAGGTCACCTAGTCCACGATAGCCGTATGGACGTTTGCCCAAAGTGTAAAGCAAGGCTGCTAAAACAGCCCCTATGCCAAGGGCAATAAAGAACGACAGCACAAACAAAAAGCGATAATGAGGCACTACAGCTACTTGGGCAACGTAATACACAAAAAGCAACAAGAAACCAGACAACAAGCATAATCCACTCACTATGACTAACGCCCGTTTCATTTCCTTCTCCGTGATGGCACCACTCTGCATCTCCCGCTGGGGACCAACGCGCTTCGCGTTGTCTGTGCCTTTCTTGAAGTCGCCGTAGTCGTTGGCGAGGTTGGAGAGAATTTGGAGCAACACGGCTGTGATAGCAGCGAAAAGGATAGGGAAAGGATAAAAGAACTCCCCGTTGATGGCCAGGCGGGCTGCCAAAAAGCCACCCAACAACACCCCTGAAAAAGAGAGCAGCACCGTCCTCGGACGGGCTGCTCTAATCCAACTTTTTAACTTTGCCATATTATGTTGGTATTGCCTTCGGCAAGAAATTGTTCAAAAATCTATTTAAAGATCTTCAAAAGCTTCTTTCTTGATTTTCAATGGATTTTATTATGATTTTTGATAGATTTCTACACGAAGCGTATCCCATAAAACATCATCTCCGACGGCCTCCACCACGGCGGCGAGGCGAATAGTAATCGTTGTCATCATAACGGCTGGCACCACGGCGACCACGGCCTGAGTCTCTCGATGAAGACCTTGACGAACCGCCTCTCGATGAGCCTCTTGAACTTCCACCTCTTGAAGAACTGCTCTTTGAAGAACTGCTGCCGCTCTTCTTGGCACCGAAGCCACGCTCAGCGTTGCGCTGCTTGCGGCTCGGGCGGTCGTCATCGTCGATGAAGACCTCGATGTCGTCCAAGTGGTCTTTCCAGTCAGGGTCGAGCCACTCGCGGCCATCGCGCGAACGCTCCGACTTGTAGTAAGTCCTGTCGTCATCGAAGTCCTTCTTTTTCTTTTTCGACTTCTTCTCGAAGAAGTCATCGTCATGACGGTCGCGTTTCTCGCGGAAGTCATCACGCTCTTTGCGGCTCTCGCGGAACTCGTCGCGGTCGCGGCGTTCCTTGCGTTCTTTTTTCTCGCCGAAGTCTTTTTTCTCACTGCTCTTCTTGCGCTCAGGCTGGTCTTTAGCCACCTCCACCACGATGCCGCGCGGGTTGTTGTGCGGGTCGGCGAAGCAGTCGAGAATCATTGGGACAAAGCTCTCTTCGACATCCACATAAGAATAGTCGCCATAAAGGTCGATGCGGCCAATCGGGATGTTCTTCGAATGGGTGACGTCGTTGATCTTACCGATAATCTTCTGCGGCAGGATGTGGTCGTTCTTACCCATGCCGAAGTAGAGGCGCATCATGGTCTCGTCGCGGTGCTCACGTTCCTTCTTAAGTTCCTTGCGGTCTTTCTTTTCGTCTTTTTCATTGACGTTGAGGTCGACGGCGTCTTTGTAGTATTCAAGGAAGCGGTTGAAGTTGAGGGCGACCATGCGGGTGATAAGTTCCTCACGGCTCATCCAGTCCAGCTTGCGGAAAACCACTGGCAAATAGTCATCGATCTCTTCGCTGTTGATGTTGACATGCTCGATGCGGTCGATGTGGTTGAAGAGCTGCTTCTCGCACACTTCCTTACCGGTCGGAATCATGGCCTTTTCGAAAGGTCTGCCCACAATCTTCTCAATTCTCTTAATCTTGCTCTTCTCGCGCAAGTTGATGAGGCTGAGGCAGATACCACGCTTATCGGCGCGACCCGTACGACCACTGCGGTGTACATAGGTCTCGATGTCGTCGGGCAGGTTATAGTTGATGATGTGGGTCAGTTCCTTCACGTCGATGCCACGGGCGGCCACATCGGTAGCCACCAGCAGTTGCAGGCTACGTTTGCGGAAGTGGTCCATCACATTGTCGCGCATGCCTTGCGAGAGGTCTCCATGCAGGGCGGCGGCGTTGTAGCCGTCTTGGATGAGGTTGTCGGCAATCTCTTGGGTCTCCAGCTTGGTGCGGCAGAAGATGATGCCGTAGATGGACGGCGTGTAGTCGATGATGCGCTTCAGCACCGCGTAACGGTCCTTGGCGGCCATCATGTAATAGATGTGGTCGACATTGGCGGTGCCGCTGTTGCGTTCGCCCACGGCCACCTTCACAGGGTCGGTCATGTACTTGTTGAGGATGGCTTCCACCTCTTTCGGCATGGTGGCCGAGAACAGCATGGTGTGGCGTCCTTCCTTGGGCATGTACTCGAGGATGTCGTCGACCTCCTCTTGGAAGCCCATGTTCAGCATCTCGTCGGCCTCGTCGAGGATCATCGTCTTCACGTTGCTGAAGTCGACGCGGTTGCGGCGGATCATATCGCGCAGACGGCCGGGTGTGGCCACGATAATCTGCGGTTTCTTGGCTAAGTCTTTGAACTGGAGCTCGATGCTGGCGCCGCCATAGACGGGCACAATCAGGATTTCTGGAATGTACTTGGCATAATTGCGCAAGTCGCGGGTGATCTGCATGCAGAGCTCACGCGTCGGACAAAGGATCAACGCTTGGACGCAACGTTGCTCGGCGTCGATTTTGTTCAACAGAGGCAAGCCGAATGCGGCAGTCTTACCCGTTCCCGTCTGTGCAAGGCCCACGAAGTCAACATCTTTTTCCAGGAGCACAGGAATCGTCTTTTCCTGGATGGGCATAGGATTCTCGAACCCCAGCTCCTTAATAGCCCTCAGCAGAGCGGGATTCAATCCAAAATCTGTAAATTGTGACATGAAATAAAATTAAGGTGTTTAAATGAGGCTGCAAAAGTAGTAATAATTAACGAATTAAGGCGCATCGGCCTTTATTTTTGCTAAAAAAAAGCCGTTTGAAGCCTTTTTTGCGTACATTTGCCTTTTGGAAATGAAACGGAGAACCTTTTTTGTGCTATTGCTGCTGCTCATCGTGGCGTTCACGGTCTTCTTCTGTGGGAGACGGTGCAAGCACGATGTGCCTGTCATCAATGTCGACAGCCTCTTTGTCAACCTTAACGACGAAATCGTAGCTAAGCGCGCCAAGCAGGCCGACAGGTTGTTCAGCGACTTGAACCAGGCAGGCATGAATGGCGTGGTGCTCTATGCCGAGCAAGGACAGGTGGTATATGAGAAGGCCTTCGGATGGCGCGATTTAAGCAAACGCCAAAAGGACTCCTTACGCGTCGACGATGTCTTCCAACTCTCGTCCGACTCGAAGATGTTTACCGCCGAGGCCGTCATGCTCTTGAAAGCGGAGGGCAAGCTCGACTACGACGACGACGTGCGCAAATACATCCCCGAGCTGCCTTACGAGGGCATCACGATAAGGATGCTACTCACCCACCGTTCGGGTTTGCCGCGTTATGACTCGATGGCTGATGAGCATTGGCCCGACCGCAAGAAGCCTTTCTCCAACGAAGCCCTGATCAAGATGCTGGCCGAGAAGCGGCCCGAGGTGTATGGAACGCCCGATGCGGGTTACTTCTACAACAACATCAACTACGCCCTGTTGGCCTCGGTGGTGGAGCGGGCCAGCGGACAGCACTTCGAGGACTTCATGCGCGAGCGCATCTTCGAGCCACTGGGGATGACACACAGCTTCATCTACTCGATGCGTGGCGAGACCACCGTCCCACCCTCTCTGCCCGTCGAAGCACACGGCCACGACCTCTATAGAAAAGGGCCGGAAAAGACGCCCAACAACTACCTCAACGGCGTGATGGGCGACAAGATCATGTTCTCGAACGTGGAGGACCTGTGGATCTTCAACCAAGCCTTGGACAACCATGTGTTACTGCCCGACAGCCTGCAGGCCGAGGCCTTCAAGCCCGGCTCTCTGGCGTGGAAAAACGACGAGAACTACGGTTTCGGCTGGCGCATGAGCAAGGAACATCCCGGCATGTATTTCCATTACGGCTGGTGGAAAGGCTACCGCAGCGCCGTCATCCGCGATGAGAGCAGAAATCGTTTCCTCGCCCTGCTGTGCAACACCACCTACAACTGCTCGCCCGATCCCATCTGGGAGTTCATGTGCGACACCTCGGTGCAGCTGCCGGAGGCGGTACTTTTACCCGAATAACAAAAAGACGCGGAGAATTCTCCGCGTCTTTTTGTTACTAAAACGGCTTCACTCCTTCACCACCTTATCCGAATAGGTTTTCCCGTCCTCCAAGGTGACGCGCATCGTGTAGGTGCCCGCAGGCAGTTGGCTCATGTCGATGCTTTCGAAGGCCTTGCTTTGCGTGCGCACAAGGCGGCCTTGGAGGTCGTAGAGCTCCACTTGGGCGGGCTGCACGTCTGGCGAGAACTCCATATGCAGCTGTTCCTTCGCGGGATTGGGATAGAATGCGTAGGGGCGTATCTGAACTTTGGTTTCAGGCAATGAAAGGAGGCCGTCAGTGTCCACCTTCAGCAAGTAGAGAACCATCTTGCCGTAGTTCTCTCGTTTGCAACAATAGCCAGTGATAAGTAGGCCGTCGTCGTTGGTTGCAATCATGTCGGTAGCATAATAACAGAACTGTCGCTCTGCATCGCGATACCACCTTTTCCAAATGAGGTTGAGTTCGGTGTCGTACTTACAGAGTATGGTATAAGGGGCTTGACTCGGATGCCAAGTGTGCATATCCCTGGTGTAGCACAGGTAAAGGTCATTTCCTCTGAGTATAACAGGATGCCTACTAAATATACGTTCTATGGTGTCGTAATCCGCAAAATCTTGAAAAACAGCTTTGATTGTGTCAAAGTTGACGTCCATCTCCATCGTTCCTATGCCATCTGTTGAACTGTGCATCATGGCAGGAAGAAACAGCGTGCTGTCATCAAGCATAGCACAGCCACCGCAATCAAGGAGATTTGGGGTGATGGTCATATTCCCTCTATGAAATCGAAGGTCTCTGAATTCCAAGATTTTTTCCGCTTCATACTCAGTACTTATGCGGTATCCGATTCCACCTGGGCCGTTTATTGTCTCTACCTGCCTATAGGTACCATCGCCGAGAGG
The DNA here is from genome assembly GCA_902794155.1 of uncultured Bacteroidia bacterium. Taxonomy (GTDB): domain Bacteria; phylum Bacteroidota; class Bacteroidia; order Bacteroidales; family F082; genus Limimorpha. The sequence goes on along the minus strand of CADBGN010000026.1, from coordinate 46,281 downwards.
AAAGAAATCCCAAATCCATCCGGCACCTTCTGGACTATCCCTGACAAAGTGGGTTATCCCACCAATCCAGTTTGCCTTGTCCAATTCGATATGTGTGTATAGACGTTTAAGCTCGCCACCGTTGACTCTGGCAATAGTGGCGATGACAAGATTGCCGTCTTTGTCAAATACAATATGCGGCCTACCCCAAGTCGAATAATGCTCAACGATTGATGAGACATCCTCAATCCGTTCGTACTCCACTTCCAGTTCCTCGTTGAATATAAGGAAGAGCATTTCTGTGAGCGTGACATTGTTGACATTATCGTATGGGTTATAGAGACCAGCCACGGCTAGGTAATGGTTTTGAAGGTTGCCGTCATTTCCAAATGGAAGTCTGATGATTTGCCAGTAACGTACAGCATTTTCTCCCTCAATAATGTAGTCAAGTTCATCAACGATATCGCCACTTTCAGAAAGCTTTAATATCTTGTTATTATATAGTGTACCCAACAACCATTCTCCAAGAGGCACGTTCACTAAATAACCTCCATCTTCTGCCTTATGGCATTCAGGACCGGGAAGTGTCACATCTCCCCCTTCCATTGGTATCATCCGCTCGAAGGTGGTTTGACCAAAACTGCTGGTGATTGCCATGACAAGCATGGCAAGCACTAATAGTGTAAAAGCTTTACGCTTCATCGTCATTCGCCCCTTTCTATATCCCCTCCTGTGCAGTTCACCTTATAAAGATTTAAATTGAGAGCGCATAGCTTCGTAGTTCCTCCTCCAGATGTCTCATTAAAAGACAGGCTTATGATTCTCCGTCCAAGGATATCGGCATCTTCAACATCTTCATACATTGACTTTATGGATTCATAGTACCATCTCATTTCTTCTGGACTGATGCACATAGGATAGTTTATATTCGGATTGTATGGCATGGCATAATAGCCATTTGGACTTGTTGCATCAGGAAAAGCAATTGAAAGCAATGTAACCTGTTCAGGGTCGGATAAATACATTCCATATTCGCATTTTACTTCTGGCAACCATTCGCGGAGTTTGGATTGCAATTTTGTGATGGCATCTTGTCCGACACATTGCCCTGCATATGCATCACACTTTCCAAGTAATCCGAAATCATACCAATAATCAGTGCTGTCGAAAAGAACCGGATAGGGGTCGAATCTGACAGGACCGTTTTGCATATAAACCACAGTTTGAATACGGGCAGATTCTACCGTCGATTTTTCTTTTACAACTTTGCTGTCAATACAGAAAAGCTCTTTTTCGTCATTGTCGAGCATATTAAAACGGGCAAAAATCTTGTCTTTATTAGAGGAAAGGAGCTGGTTTAAGTCACCGAGCCTCACCATTCCGTTATTTACAGGAAGATCTATCTCAAAGGTGTCACAAATCTTTTCGGGTGCATTGTAGCTAATGTTACACAACAAGAAATTCTCGTAATTGGAGAAGGTGCGTATTGCCTCGTCTAAAGGCATAGTTTCGTCAAAACTTTCGGAAGATTTCAGTCTTTCTCCGAAGTCCATCATAGCTTTATCCATATCACTAAGTTGCGAGGTGAATAAAGCACTTTCCGCTTTCTGTTCCTGCTTTTCTTTGTTGCAGGATACGACAGCCACTGCTGTGGTCAAGATTGCCAAAACGATAATGGCAAAAATTAATTTTGTGTTTTTCATAATGTTCAATTTTTAATAGTTAATAATTAAATTAGGTAAATAGGTGGTTTTAATGCATACGGTCGAAATGGCCGTCGGCGTAGCCGTTGGCATTGCTGAGTTCCACAGTGAAGGTGTCGCTTGAAGCCGTGGTAAAAGGAATGATGTACACCTGCTGCACGTCGGTGTTCATCACTGTGCTGTAGACAAGGCCACCCATACCGTTATAGATAGAGATGTTCACATTGCCGAAGCTTTGGTTGAAGCCGATGTAGACGGCATCGTCGTTGGCCCCGGCTACGATGGCGTTGGGGCCAATGTTGTACAACAAATCACCTAACAAGTTGATTTTCTCGTACCCTGGAGGTGGTTCTTCAATATCATTTTTTTGACTAGGTGTTGATACAGGTACGGTGTTCAAAGCATGAACTTCCCATGTACAGAGACTTAAAGCAAATAGGCTCACGAGGAATAATAATCTGTTCTTCATAGTTGAGTAATTTGTTTTGTTGTTTGACATTTTTAGATTTTGTGAATTCACGAGACGAAAATAGAATAACAGATACGGATTCCGAACCTTGTTCCGAATATTAAATTTAAAAAAATATACAGATTATTGATAATGAAAGGAATAAACACATCTCATTCCGAACACTATTCCGAACTTTTGAATGCTTTTCGGGAAAGGAATGAAGAAAAAAGATGCCGAAAACTACTTGATTTTGGGCCAATCCTTGCCTTCAGATGCCGATTGTATCTTTTTTCTGCTGCGGTTCCTGATTTTGTCCACCATATCGGTGGTCTTGTGGAACAGCAAGGCCTCATCTTGCCGTGAAATGTTGAAATAGGACAAGATGACATCCAACTGCTCGTTCTTGTCCAATCCCAAGTCCTCTTCTCTGACAATTTCACGCAGTTGTGGATAGAGGCAATCCACGGTTTCCATCATTGCATCCAAATGTGCTTGTTTGCCGAAAACCGACTTTTCCAGTTTTTTCAACAATTCTTCATCTCCTTGGTTTTCCAAAAACAAATGCAGGCGAAACATAACAGACTCCTCTTTCTTTAGCGCAAGGGAAAGTTTTTCGCCATATTCGGAAGCAGCTCGCTCATACCTCTGTTTTTCTTTGAGCAAATCCTCGTAAGCCAATTCGCTTTCTCTGTGTTTCTGTGTCAAATAGATTTGGTTTTGTTTTTGTTCCTCGCTCTGTTGCGCCAGTTCCTTGTTCTGTTGCATAAAATGGAACAAGTTGGCCTTTGTTTCTGCTTCTCGTTTTCGTGTTTTTGCCAATCTAATCTGTGAAACCGCCAATGCTGCCAAACCAATGCTGGCAAAGATTCCGATAATGGTAATGAGACGTTGCTTATGTATAAGTTTTTGATTCATAATATTTTGCAGGCTTTCATAGTCGTATTGTTGTTGAATGCGATATATGGTCTGCTCTTGCCGCTGAATCATTATGTCATACAATAACCTTTCATGCTTTTCACGGTATTGCAAAGCCAAAAAATCATCATTTAGGCTTTCGGCATATTGTGATAATATTTCGTATATCGATGCGTTTGTTTCCTTCTTTACGTTGACGGTTGGCAACATTGCCTCCATTTGTTGTAAGTACTTTGCGACAGAATCCACTTCTTTCATCTTGAAATACACCTTGCCTATATTTAAGAATAACACTATCTTTTCAGTATCGTTAAGACTAGGATCATCCATCATTTGCTGTAGGGATTCAATGGCTTGGTCGTTTTTTCCTTGGATGCGGTAAAGCACGGAATAATTGTTATAAACTTTATGTTTTATTCTGTTAGAGTTCCCTTTTTCAGCAAACAAAAGACTTTGTTGGAGACAAAGCTCTGCATTGTCATTTTGTTTCATCAAAATATAGGCTACAGCCTTACTGTTTTCAATAATGGCGAGGTCGGCATAATGGTTCCCTATAGAATTTTCGGAAGACAAAAATGAATTCAAGGCTTCTTGTTCCATTCCATTGTCAAGAAACATCTTCCCCATCCAATACTCCGCCTGCGCCACAGTGAGGCTGTCTGTGGCAAGCTTGCCGTATTGCTCCGCTTCCTTAAACGAGCGCATGGCGGCTTCCTTCTCGTTGTAGCGCTGCTGCACAAAGCCACTGTAGAGTGCCACATGGGCGGCTTTGGCGTATTGTTTCTTCCTGGCATAATAGGCGGCGGCGCGCTCCAATTCGGGGCTGGTGGAGAGGGTGGCATGCTCGTCGAAGAAATCGTCGTCCATCACGGGCGAGATTTCCTGCCCATGGTCGCCAAACAAGGCCTCGGCCTGCAGCAAGGCCATGTCCATGCGCTCGCGCTCGCTGAAGCTCGCGGACATGCGCAGCACGCTGTCAATCAGGCGCACGGTGCTGTCAGGCAGGGTGTCGGCCAACTGCTCGGCACGCTTCACCATGCGCCTCGCCTCGCGCGTGGTGCTGTCGCAAGCCGCCAAAGCCAGCAAAACCAATAACCCTATCCAAACGTAACGTTTCATGCCTGCAAAGGTATAAAAAAAGACGCAACAATCCCTTTCGAGATTCTTTGCGTCCTTCTTTCTTGCAATTTCGCCTGTGGCCTTACTTCACCACCAGCTTGAATCCCACGCCATGCACATTCACGATGTCGACGTCGGGGTCTTCCTTAAAGTATTTGCGGAGCTTGGTGATGTAGACGTCCATCGAGCGGGCGTTGGTGCGGTTTTCCTCCTCCCAGATAGTCTGCAATACATGGCGACGTTCCAAAGTCTCGCCGGTGTGCTCACAGAGCATATACAATAGCTCCATCTCCTTTGACGTCAACTTGCGCACCTCGCCCTTGGCATCGGTCAAAGTGAGATGCGGCACGTTGAAGGTGAAACCACCCAAGCGGAACTCGCAGGCTGGGGTATCGGTCGGCGAGTAAGTCAACCAACGCTCCCACACCTTGATGCGGGCCAATAGCTCGTCCATGCTGAAGGGTTTGGTGATATAATCGTCGGCACCCAAGCTGAAGCCCTCCAAAATATCGTCCTGCTCCTTTTTGGCCGTCAGAACGATGACGGGCATCATAGGTTGCACGGATTTGATTTGCTTCAGCAAGGTGAAGCCATCCATCACAGGCATCATCACATCAGTGATACATAAATCATATTGGACATCGCGGAGGCTGTTCCATGCCTCTTCTCCATTTGAACATAAAGTGGTGGGATATCCCTGTGCATCAAGGAAAGCCTTGACAATCATACCTAATCCACGATCGTCTTCGGCCAATAAAATTTTTAAACGTGACATATAAAAACTAATAAAAAACTAATAAACAGAAACTGCTCGAAATAGTAACGGGCATGTTCCAAAAAATGTTGCGCAAAGATAGTGTTTTTTTTAATATAATCATCACATTCTTAAAGATTTTGTCTTATCTTCGCAGCATCTTAATACTTAGATATTATGAAAATTGATCTTACTCATGTCCAACCTTTTTTGGACAAAAAACTAAAAAGCAATTTAGAATCAAGAGTTTCAGAAGTTTATGAAACCATCTTTAATAAGACCGGCGCGGGCAACGACTTTCTCGGCTGGGTAAACCTCCCTTCGGAAATCGATGAGAGCCTGCTGGCCGACATCGAGAAGACCGCTGCCGACCTGCGCAAGAAGTCGGACCTCTTCGTCGTCATCGGCATCGGCGGCTCCTATCTCGGCGCCCGTGCTGTCATCGAGGCCTTGCAGAACCACTTCGCTCCGCTCACTAGCGAGAAGCCGCTCATCGTCTACGCTGGCCACAACATGAGCGAGGACTACCTCCACGATCTCATGGCCATACTCGATAAGAAGGACTACTCGTTGGCCGTCATCTCCAAGTCGGGCACGACGACGGAACCCGCCATCGCCTTCCGCATCCTCAAGCAACATATCATCAACAAATATGGAGAAAAGGAAGCAGCCTCGCGCATCATCGCCATCACCGACAAGGCCCGTGGCGCCCTCAAGCAGCTCGCCAATGTGAAGGGCTACAAGACCTATATCGTCCCCGACGACGTAGGCGGCCGCTTCTCGGTGCTCACCCCCGTGGGTCTGCTGCCCATCGCCATGGCGGGCATCGACATCCGCGCCTTGGTGAAGGGTGCCGTCGAGATGGAAAAACTGTGCAAGGCCCAACCAACAGTTGACAACCCCGTCACGCAATATGCCGTGGTGCGCCAAGCCCTCTATGCCCAAGGCCTGACCAACGAGATCATGGTGAACTATGAGCCGCGCCTGGTGTATTTCAGCGAATGGTGGAAACAACTTTACGGTGAGAGCCACGGCAAGCAGCACAAGGGCATTTTCCCGGCTTCGGTCACCTTCAGCACCGACCTGCACTCCATGGGACAATACATCCAAGATGGTCTGCGCAACCTCTTTGAGACGGTGATTTCGGTGGAGAACTCGAACCACGAGCTCCGCATCCCGATGGAAAACGAAGACCTCGACCAACTCAACTACATCGCCGGCAAGCGCATCAGCGAGGTAAACCACAAGGCTGAACTCGGCACCGTGTTGGCCCATGAGGACGGCGGCGTACCGAACCTTCGCATCGTCATCCCCGAGGTGTCCGAAAAGGTGCTCGGCGAGCTGATCTATTTCTTCGAGATGGCCTGCGCCGTCAGCGGCTACATGCTCGATGTGAACCCCTTCGACCAACCTGGCGTTGAAGCTTACAAGAAGAATATGTTCGCTTTGCTGGGAAAGAAAGGTTTTGAGGAACAGACGGCTGCGCTGAACAAACGGCTGAATCTTTAAATGCTGAATGCTGAATGTGGAATGCTGAATGTGGAATGCTGAATGTGGAATGCTGAATGTGGAATGCTGAATGTGGAATGATTAAAAATAAAACGAAATGGGAGATAATGTCATAAAGACTAAAAGCAGAGACTTTGCCATAGATATCATTAGAGCATACCAATGGTTATGTGAAGAGAAGCATGAATATGTTATGTCTAAACAGGTACTACGTGCAGGAACTAGCATTGGTGCTAATGTAGCAGAAGGAGTCAGGGCACAAACCAAGCCTGATTTCTATGCCAAAATGAGCATTGCTTTGAAAGAAGCAAGTGAAACTAGTTATTGGCTTGACATTATCCATGCTACAGATTACCTTCCAGACGAAATGTTTAATGATCTGAATGACAAATGTGAAGAGCTATTAAGCATCCTAACAGCCATAACAAAAAACCAGCATAAATAATCATCGTCGCTTCGCGTCATTCAGCATTCATCATTCAGCATTCAGAATTAATTAGTATCTTTGCACCCTCAATTATAGACAACACCTAAAATGGACGTACCTAAAGCCGACGACGTAAACTCACAATTTACATTCACCTATGACGACATCAAAGGCACCGTGCATGTGGTTGACCACCTCACGGGCGAAGAATATGACCTTTTAAAGGAAGACACAGGCTGGTTTGATGCCGAATTCAAATTTGATGTATAAATAATTCACGCAGAATACGCAGAAAGCGCAGAACCTACCGGACGCAAACCTAATGTCAAACAATTCTGCGAATTCTGCGTGAGAAAAACTTATTTCTTGCGTTTCCAGACTTGCGAACGGCCTAGCAGTCCGGCCCTGTCCAACGAGCCGCGCACGCTGAGTTCGTCGGTTTTGGCTTTGTAAGACACCTTGGCGTTGTAAGTCTTGGTGCTTTCAGGGTCGTAGATCTTGCCTCTCAGTTGGTCGCCGTCAGCCTTCATCTCCTTGAAGAGGTGAGTGCCGACCACGCCTTCGTATTCTTTGGCATAAGGGGCATTCATCACTTGAAATTTACCATTGGCATCTTTTTCGTAAAGCGTGGTAATCACCGCTTCGTACGAGCCTTTTTCTTCATAGATTTTAACGGTGGAACGAAGATCGCCCGTCTTGTCATCGTATGTGTTCCATTGGCCAATCATCTTGCTGACTTGGGCCTGACTGAGCATGGCTGTGGCCACAAAAAGGACTAAGAAAAGGAGTTTTTTCATAGGATTGAGTTTTGAATCAGGCGACAAAAATACAAAAATCGTGCAATACTCAAAGATATGGGGCGTTAATCCTTTGCTAGCTGCCTGTAGGTCACCAAATTAATGCGATACTCCACGCGGCTGTCGGTCAACTCATCGCGGCTTTGCTTGAGTAAGGTCTGGGCTTCAAGGACATCTGAAAGAGCCACCAAACCTGCCTCATAATAGTCCTGCGTGACTTTCAGGTTGGCTTCAGCATCACTAAGAGCAGTTTGCGCCATGGTGATGCGCAGCCAGCTTTGCTCAAGGTTGAACCAGGCTTGGTTGGTCTGCATCTCCATCTTCTCGGTGAGGTCGCGGCGCGTGTTCTCGGCCATCTCGGCGTCGAGGTTGTGCTTCTTCAACTTGATGGAGGTCTTGTGCCAGTCGGTGATGGGTACTTGCAGCACGGCGAAGACCAATGCATTGGGTTTGGTGTTCTCCATAACGGTATGATAGTTTACACTGCCACCCACTAACAGTGAGGGCAAAGCCTCACCGAGGGTCATCTTCTTCTTCAGCTTTTCGGCTTGCAACGAGAGGTCGAGGAGATGGCTTTCGTTGCGCAGCGAAACTGCTTCATCAGGTTGCTTGTAGTAGGCCGTTGGCTCGGTCTCCATGCCCAAAGTATCGGAGAGCACCATCGTTTGCCAATCGGTACCTATGGTTTGTGCCAAGGCCATCTTGAGCAAAGTGATGCCATCAGTGACTTTCTTGCGGTTGAGTTGGCTCTCATTTTGCTTCACTTTTAGTTTGTATTGGTCGGTGGGCATGGCCAAACCTGCCTCAATGGCTCCCGACAGGTCTTTGTCCAAGGTATCCAAGAGTCGGTCGAGTTGGTCCAAGGTGGCCAGTTTCTCTTGCAAGGCCACGATTTGCCAATAGAGCGTCTCGGTTTGCAGGCATACCTCGTCTTCCTTCACTTTTGCCTGGGTCTCAGCGGCATCGATACCCAATTTTGCGAGTTTGTTGCCATTGCGGATACGACCTCCCGCATAGATTGGTTCTGTCGCCATCGCATTGAGCATCACGCCGTTTTGTACGAAGGTATACTCCTTGTCCAAGCCCATATTGGAGCCATATTCAGCATAAAGGGTATAAAGGAGCTGCCTCAACTGTGCATTGTCGATGTCCTCGATGCCGAAGGTAAGCATTGGGTTCAAGGCATCGAAGGCCACGGCTTGCGCTGACACTGTGGGAAAATATTCAGCACGGGCTTCGTTTTTTGTAGCTCGCGCTTTATCGATTTCCAATTGGCTGTTTTTCAGATCGATGTTGTTCTCCAAAGCCATCTTGATGCAGTCTTGAACTGAGAGGCGGAACGGTCCTTGCTGTTGGGCAAATACAGGAACCACAAACAATATCAAACAGATTGAAAGGATTATCCTTTTCATAGTATTGTTTATTTTCACAAAACTTACAAAACCCATAAAACAGTTTTTTGGCGTATGCGGCACCCAACCGGGTTGCCGCAGGAAAGCAGGCCGTTCCGAACCAAGTTCGGAATGAGGGGCTGCTTTCCAACCTTCTATTATGAAGTTTTGACTGTTTTGTAAGTTTTGTGACATATTACTTACTCTTTTTAAAGATTTGCCAATACATCACCGGCATCACGGCCAAGATAATCACCATCGAGAGCACCACGCCGAAACAGATGACCACGCCCATAGGCATCCAGAGTGGGTTGCGGGAGATAATCATAGGCAACACACCCAAGGCGGTGGTGGCCGAAGTGAGGAAGATAGGCCTCATGCGGCGGCTACCGGCTTTCATGGCGGCTTCCTTGGTGGGCATGCCCTCGTCGGTGCGCAATGTCTCGGCATATTCGTACATGACAATGCCGTTCCTCATGATAATACCAATCAAGCTGACGATACCCAACAAAGAAGTCATGCCGAAGTCGAGTCCAAAGAGCCACTCGCCAAAGAAGGCACCGAACATGCACAAAGCGCTGGAACCCAAGGTGAGAATGGCCAGATTCAGCTTCTTGAAATAGGCCACCAGAAATACCAAAAGTACCAAAATGGCGGCAATCAGGCTCTTCAGTAGCTGTGGGATGACACTGGTGTTGAGCGATGAAAGGCCTCCGTATTCGATGCTCACGCCTTCGGGCAGGTTGGGCGTGATTTCCGTATTGATATACTGCTGTATCTTCTTCATGCTCACCGTCTGCGGCTTCCAGAATTTCATGTCGGCAGCCACGGTGATGGCGTTCTTGCCGTTGCGGTGCACCAACTGCGCAGGATGCCACTCGGGACTGATGTCAGCCACCTGACGGAGCGGTACATTGGTACCAGGTACCATGGTCGGAATCAGTTGGTTTTGGACGGACTCGTAGTTGTTCGGGTCATAGTTTTGCTGGGAGTACAACCGCACAGGGATGCCTCGGCTGCCTTCCCATACGGTGGTCAAGGGCTGGCCATTGAGGCTGCTGGCCAAATCCAGCGAGAGGAAGCCTTTGGTAAGTCCCAACCGGGCACATTCCTCGGGTTTCATGGTCACTTTTACCGATGACAACTGCTCGTCGTAATCGGTGTGCACCCAACGCAACTCCTTGTCAAGGGTGAGCATATAGTCTTTGATTTGTTGCGCTATAGGAGCAGTCTCGTCGTAGTCATCGCCATAGACATAAACCTCAACAGGCGTTGAAACAGCTTGATAGTCAAGTTGACGGAAACGCACGTATGCCTCTGGGAAGTAATAGGAATACTTGTCGTCCCATTCTTTCAGCAAGGCTTCTGTGGTCTTCTTCGAGGTGGTGTTGACGACCAGCTGCGAAAGGTTGGACGCGGGTATGCTGGGCGAGTAGGTCACATGGAAACGCGGTGCGCTCTCGCCGATGAAGGCCGTCACGGAGGTGACACGCTTGTCGGCCAGCATCAAGTGCTGCAATGAGTCGCTGACCTTCGTTGTGGCTTCGAGACTGCTGCCTTCGGGCAGACGGATCTCAACAGCAAAACAGTCACGCTCGGCCATAGGCATCATCTGCACATGTAAGGCCAAGAACATCAGCACGCCTAGGACGATAGAAGCGATACCCATGCCGATGGTAAACAACGGGTGCTTGAAGCAATGGCTCTGCATCTTGTCGTAGATGCGCTGCAGAAAACCGAAAAACCGCATCTGTGCCCTCACGAAGCCATTGTGTCGTGGCTTGTCTTCCGGCTTGATGAACATGATCTCCAATCCGGGGATGACAAGCATGGCGTAGGCCAAAGAAGCCATCAGAGAGAAGGCCACAGTCCAAGGGAAGAGCTGCACAAACTCGCCCAAAGGCCCCGTGATGATACGCGTCATAGGGAAGAACATGCAGGCAATGGCGGCCGTGGCGATGAACATAGGCATGAAGAGCTCACGGGCGCTACTCACGGCAGCATCAAATGGCTTGTAGCCTTGGCTTAATTTATCGATATAGCCATCGATGTTGATGATGGAGTCGTCCACAATCATGCCGAGCACGACAATGAGTGCCGCCAAAGTAACAGTATTCAACTCAATGCCAAAGAGATACATCATCCCGATGCTGAAAGCCGTGCAGATGGGCAGTCCCGAGCTGGCGATGAGGGCCGTGCGGAAGGGGAACAGCAGCAGCATGACCACGATGACGACAATCATGGAGATGAGCAGATCGCGGAGGAACGAGCTGACAGACTTTTGCACCACTTTGGGTTGGTCGGTGATGCGGTAGAGCTTCACGCTGTCGGGCAAAGTGGACTTGAACTCGGAAAGCACTTTCTCCACTTCCCTTCCGAAGGCCACAATGTTGTAACCCTTGCGCATCTCCACGCTGATAATCAAGGCGTCGTTGCCATTGAAGTTGACTACTTTGGACGACTCGGCCATGCGGCGTTCGACGGTGGCCACATCGCGCAGACGGATGGTGTTGCCTGCCGCGTCGGAATAGATGATCTGCTCTTCGAGTTCCTGTTCGCTGACCATGGGATTCTCGATGTGCAACGGCTGGTCGAAGTCGTTGCCCTGCATGGTGCCTGTGGTAGTAAGCAGACCTTGTGAAGCGTATTGCAGCATCAGCGTGTTGGGGCTGATGCCATAGAATGAGAGTTTTTCCTTGTCGATGATGACGGCGATCTCCTCGTTTTGTTCGCCCATCACGCGCACATTGCCCATCTCGGGGATGGCGCGCAGGCGGTGGGTGAGGTCTTCGGTGTAGTCATGCATCTCGCGGTAGGTCTTGTCGGCCGACTCCATGGCGATGAGCAGCGAAGAGGTGTTACCGAAGTCGTCGATGACGGCGATGGCCAATACGCCCGCTGGAAAACTTAACGCCTTGGATTCGTTGATTTTATGTCGAATCTTCGACCATGCGATGTCCTTGTCTTTTACCGACTCGTCGAGGCTGGTGTAGATATAGCACATCCCCTCTTTGGTGACAGAATAGGTGTTCTTGCGGTCCACCTCGGGCATTTCAAACAGCAGCTGTTCCAAGGGCTTGGTAAGCTGGGCTTCCACCTCCTCAGAGTTGGCGCCAGGATATACGCCCGCCACGATGCCCAAGCGGATGGTATAGGCCGGAAACTCGTCCTTCTTCATGTCGACGAGGGCATAGATACCAAAGGCCACAATGACCGCCACGACCGCCCAAACAATCTTCTGGCGCAGTATGCTGCCGCTGATGATACCTCTTTCCTTCAACTTATTCATTGTCACTTTTTTACTTTGTTAGCTTTTAGCTATTAGCCATTAGCTTTTAGCTTGGTAGCCAATAAGCTAATAGCTAACAGCTAATGGCTAACGGCCAGAAGCCAAACACATTCATCATTCCGCATTCCGCATTTCACATTCCACCTTCATCCCTTCACTAACCTTTTGATATCCTTCCACGATGACGATGTCGCCACTATGCAGTCCTTCGCTCACCACCACACCCGTGCCCGAATAGCCCGAGATAGTGATGCTTTGTCTTGTCGCTCTACCGTCTTTCGCCATCCACACAAACTTGCCGTCGTTATTGATCAAGATCGCATTGGCTGGGACAACGATGCCATTGTCGACATCCGCACTCAACACCACTTTGGCAATCATGCTAGGCGTGAAAGCCTCGTCTCTCTCATCGATGAGCACTTTCACAGGGTAGCTATGCGTGAGCAACGATGAAGTCATGTTCTTTTCGAGGATATGGCCTTTGCAGCGGCGGTTGTCGAGAGCGGGGATGAGGATTTGTGCCTCATCGCCGATTTGCACCTTGGAGATTTCGTTCTCCGGCACGCTGATTTTCACCACCAAGCCCTCGGTGCTGATGATGCGCATGATGGGTTTCAGCGGGGTGATGCTCTCGCCCTTCACAGCGCTCAGGTTGGTGACAGTGCCGTCGAAGGGGGCAGTGACAGTGTTGTCGGCCAGCATGGCGTTAGCCAAGTCAAGGGCCGCTTGGGCTTTCTCAAGGTTGGCCACCATCTCGCGCCATTTGATTTCGGGGAGGCTACCATTGTCGTGCACCTTTTTCAGGCGGTCGTAGGCATCTTGGGCCTGCTCGAGGGTAGCTTGAGCCGAGCGTCGGGTGCTCTCCATCTGCGGTGAAGACACACGAGCCAACACTTGCCCTTTGCGCACCGTGCTGCCTTCTTTCACATTGAGCGACTGCAATGTGCCGCCATATTTGAAGCTGATGTCGACCGTGTTGCCTTCTTCAAGGTAGCCAGGATAGCTGTTGCGCACCAAGCCTCCCACCGTGTCGATACGCTGCACACCCACGGTGATGACGCGCTCCTCGGCAGGACCACCGATGAGCTTCTCTTTGAGTTGACTTGGGTCAGTTTCGCCGCAGCCCACCAGCAAGAGGGGAAGGAGCCAAAGGATATGTTTTGTTTTCATTTCAGTTTTCTTTTGACGCGGGACGCGGGACACGGGACGCGGGACAGTCTCGTGTCTCGCGTCTCGTAGTCTCGTGTCCATTAATTCCTTATCGCCGCCATGCGGATGTCATTGCCATAAATCTTGAAACTGCGTTCGTTGGTCTCGGCTTCGCCTTCGTAGGTCATGTTGATGATGAGCATGTTGTCCTCGTACATTTGTCCCTTGGCGCTGACGCGCAGGTCGTTCTTCAAGGTAAGCGAGTCACCTGTGAAGAGCAACGTGTTCTTCTTGAAGTCGCGGAGGAAGATTTCGTTGTCCTTGCAGAAGGCATGGGTGAACACAACCTCGCCGCCCATGGTGTTCATCACCACGAGCACGCTGTCCTTGCCGTTGTCCAAGGCGCTGATTTCCAGTTGTCCGATTTCGTTGGGCAGGCTGACGGTGAAGGAGGCAGGTTCGTCTTCGGGATTTATCTCTTCCAAGGTGACGCTACCCGATGTCTTGAACGAATAATCGCCACGAAATAGTGGGGCGTTCTTCTTCTGGCAGGAAGTCAAGGCCAGGAAGGCGCAAATGACAAATAATAAAGAGCGGATATTCTTCATTGTTGGATTGGATTGGTTTGTTCTTGACGCGCTTTGCGTCATTGCGAGGGAGGCACGACCGAAGCAATCCAGTACATGGTCTGGACTGCTTCGTTCCTCGCAGTGACGCGAAGCGACGCATTGTTTCTGCAAAAATAATAAGAATCCCCGAAACGGATTCAAGGATTCTTTGGTTTTTCAATAAGACGCGATTAATCGTGTCCCTACAAGGTTTATTTCACCACCAATTTCTTGGCTACCACGGCACCATTCTGTTCAATGATATTGACCAGATAGATGCCCTTGTTCCAATTGGCGGCATCGATGCTGACCACTTGGCCTTCGGCCTCGTGTACCTTCTGTCCAACGAGGTTATAGACCTCCACTTTCTCTACATTCGCACCTTCCACGGTGAATTGGCCCGTGGTGGGGTTGGGGTAGAGTTTGGTCTCGGCGGAGAGTTCGGTGACGCTCAAGAGGTCTTCGTTGATAGCGACGCTATAAGTGCAGTCATTTTGATCGGTATGAACTGTAAATGTGGTGAAAACATTGCCTTTCACCAAGGCATTGACATACACATCAAGGTAGAAATAATCCGCAGGTTCCACCGTGTAAGGCAAGGTACCATGAGGCTCAAAGCTCAAATAGTCCGTGCCGTTTTCGGTAACAGACAGCACCTTGACAGGAATTTGGCTGCCAAAGAAACGATTTTGCATATACACTTCTTGAGGACTGCTGCCTAGGTCGTTGAATTCCACGACAGGCGCACCCACAATCACAAAACCACTGTCAAGTGAGGTGTTCAGTACCATGCCCATCACAATTCTGTCGCCCAACGAGGTCCGAACCAGAATCTCATAGGGAATGTAAGTGTCTTTACCAGGTGCGGTTTGGAAATTTATGGTAACCACAAGCGTTTCTCCAGGTTGCAAGGTGTATGGGAAAGTGTTGTCCCAAAGATTGAAACTAGGTGCTTCAGGGTCCACATCGATAATAGTGACAGCTTCGTTTGTTTCATTGATGATATTAAACTGTCTGTCCTGTCCCATTTGGGTGAACCATAGTGTATCTGGAGTAATCACCAATTCGCCCTGCGGCATAGGAGGCTCGTGTGCCTCCATGGTGAAATGGTGCGGGTCGAGGTCGGCAAAGACGGGCTGCGTGTAGCGGTGTCCAGATTCGTCGGCACCAAACACATAGTAGTCAATCTCCGATTCGCCTTGGTAGCCTTTGATGTAGCCTACATATTCATCGGAATTGCCTGTAGCTGTCATATGGACTGCCTGATAAGGGCCATTGTCGATACTGTAATAAACGAGGAGGGAGTCTTGCTTCAAGTTAGCGCCGCTGTAGGCAATGAACTTGGAAACCACTGGGATAGAATCCTGCCAGTCTTGCTCACCGTGAAGCACATTACGATGGTCGACGAAGAGCATGTCGAAGTCCATCACGCCACGGGTGCGGCAGTGCAGGGCATCGGTGTTTTCCCAACCAGCCGAGCCACCGTTCACACCGACAATGGTATAGCCAGGCATGGCCTCTTGATAAACAGCGATGGCATCGTTGTTGTAGGTACTGTTGCTGCCCATCGGCACATACACGGTCTTGTTGAGAATCAGGCTGTTGGTATAAGGAGCCAAAGTGTAACCACCGGGTTCCTGCACGCGATACACATGGTAAGGATAGCCCCAGCAGCAGTTGGTGGTCTCAAAATATTCGGCCACTTGTTCGTAATATTGGTAGCGCGGATTGCTTTGCGGCAGTTGCGCAATCAAAATCTTGTCGGGAGCGAGGTACTTGCCCCAGCAGTCCACGTGGGCGATGTATTCACCTTGTGGGTCGATGGTGACATGATAGGGATTGATGCCCAAATAGTCGTTCATCTTTTGGCGAACTGTGGTTTCATCGATACCATAATCTTCCATGTTTTCCAGAAAAACAAGATCATCGCTCACACCGTGGCCGCGACCGTCTTCCATCATGTTGCCACCAGTGTGTTCAAGTCTCATTCCATACATAGGAATCTGCCAGAAATTGGCAAACACACCCGAGATGTTGTCGTCGTAGGGACGAGGACGGTTGTAGATGTTGTCGACGATGGCGGGGTGACGGTCCTCAAAGATGTACCACGGACCATAATCGCGCACCCAATAGGAGTCGGTCTGTGCATTGACGAAAGTCACATTGCTCATGTTGACGCCTGCACTTTGGAAAGAACTTTGGGCTTGGCTTTGGTAACCGCTACTAACGATGCAATACACCATGCAGTTGTTGGAAAGTTGTACCACAAGGCTTGTCGGGATGCCCAAGGGGTAGCGAATCATCACGCCCTGCATGGGTTCAAACTCGGCCACAAAACGCGGCTCACCCGTCGGCGGGTCGGTCTCGACGAAGTTCATGCCACGAGATTTATCGTGCATTTCAGCCTCGGAGAGGTAATGCCATCTCATCCAATCGGGTTTCTTTTGGTTGCTGAGCGGAGTCGAAGCATCTTGAGCCTGCATGGTAACTACCATTAGGAGCAATAATGTAAAGATAGATAATGCTTTTTTCATTGCTTTGAAATCGTTAGATTCAACGTAGTAAAATTTGCGGCAAAGATACAAATTTGGGATTGCCTGCGTCAAGAAATCTGGCAAAATTGGTTTTTAAAGATTTTGAAATAGATTTCTTTGCGTAGCAACTATCCGAAATCACATCAACTTCTGATAGAACTGCCACCACTTGTCAGGCAGCTCGTTGCGCATGGCTTGGTCGTAATCTTCCTTAGAACAAGGAATGAAATGGTGCCGCTCGTAACGTTGGTCTTCATTTTGGAGGAACGACATATCCATCCACCACTTGCCTGTGATTTTATGGCAAAGGAAAACCACATCGTTCTGATTCTCACCAATTTGTACAATATAACGCTTAAAATCATTGCTTTCCAAAGTGGGGATGTCGTCCTGGCGGCTAGAGAAGCCTTCGATGAAATACCAAATCATCTCGGCAATGAGGTTGGCCGTACGTGAGTTGATGTCGTAGTGAGGATTATACTCGAAGAAACCGATGGACGAAAGCTTATAACTCAATCCAGCATAGCGCGTCATACGACAGGCCTCTTCGCCATTGAAGCCGTTGGGCGAGGCATTTTTCACGCCTGGAGCATCAGCGGCACGAATAGCCGAGATATCGAAACTCAAGAGGTTGGCATTGCGGATAAGCGGCTCAGTTTGTTCGATGTTTTGCTTGATGCTGCCCAACCGATAAGCATCGAAGAGCAGCTGTTTCATCAGTTCAATATTCTCTGTATCAACATAGTATGACTGGTACCCAATGTTTGTGAAGTTGAACAGAAAATTGGGCTGGTGTAAAATAATGTGGCTTAAATATGAATGCGAGTTGAGTACTTCCTTGTCGTTGCCAATGTCGAACATGGGGTCGACGGCTGCAATGTTGATAAGTTTGCCTGTAGGCTCATACACTTGGTACATCGTATAGGTGAGGTCTTGTCCCGCACCGATGACAATGGGTACAATCTTATTCTTCATCAGTTCAGTAAGCACTTGACTCACTGCATAATAAGTGTCGTTGAGTTCTTTTCCAATCTTGACGTCACCCAAGTCAATGATACGGAGCTGTGGCCAATGGTTGAAAAGCGGATAGAGGGCTTTTCGGATGTAGTCCACTCCATCGGCGCAACCTTTGTTGTCAACGGCCCCACGTTCCTCCTTGACACCGATGATGGCTAAATCCACGCCCTCGAGGTCGGGGAATGCGTCCTCATTACGGAAGATATCGATGCTCTCACCCAAGGTCTTCTTGCCCGGACGTTGGCTCTTGCCGAAACACTTATCGGATACAGGTTCAAGGAAAATGCTGATGTCCATTTTGTTCTGCTTCTGGCTATTGGCAACTGGCCTCTGGCTAACAAGCAAATTGCCAATAGCCAAAGGCCAGAAGCCAGGAGCCGGTTAATGATACAACTTCTGCCAGTTCTTATACTCGCGGTCCTTCCATGGTGCGTTGTGGTAGGCGTAGCTGACGATGGCGGGGATGACGGTGGTGCCTTCGGCATAGACCATCTGTTGGAGCTCCTCGCTCACCTTGCCCCATGAGCCAGCCTCGAGCAGCGTCGATGACGAGCAGGCGCCATCGCGCACATCTGCCACGGTGATTTGGATGGCATATTTGTGCATAGGCACTTCATGGCCAAGGATTTCGGCGCAGACAACGGTGTCCTGTGCGAAGTTCTTGGGCGTGCCGCCACCGACCATGAAGAGGAGGGCTGTTCATCTTGATTTCGGTGAGTTCGAGGAAGTCGGCCACCGAGTCGATGCTCACGTAAGGCTTGCCGGCTTTCTTGCGGAGCCACTGGTGCTTACCGATGCCGAAGCCAGCCGAGCTGTCGCTGAAGGCGGGGCAGAAAATCGGCACGCCGCATTCGTAGCAGGTTTGGATAAGGCTTTCTTTCTTCACGCCATGACCATTGGCCAGCCATTTGCCGACCTCATAGAGGAACTCGCGGCTGCTGTAGGGACGACACTCCAAGGTGTCAGCCACGTCGCAGGTGGCTTGGTCACAGGCCTGCAGTTCTTCTTCATCGATGAAGGTATCGTAGATACGGTCGATGTAGAGTTCACGCAGCTTGGTGTCGGGGATGACATTCTCTTTTGTGCCAATGTAGTGCTTGTAGCCGAGGGCTTGCTTGTAGCCGAGGGCTTCGAAGAGGTCCATGTCGATGATGCTGGCACCCGTGCTGACTACGGCGTCAACCATCTTATTGCGAACCATTTCCACATACACCTGCATGCAGCCAGCGGCCGAAGTGGAACCAGCGATGGTGAGGATGTTGGTACAGTCCTTCTCCGCAATCATCTGGCAAAGGATGTCGGCAGCGCGAGCGGTGTCGCGCGAAGTGAACGACATCTTGCGCATAGCGTTGATGAGTTCGGTCGAGTCGTACTTCTTAATGTCGATATGTTCGACAACGTCTTTCAGTAAGTCTTTTTTCTCCATTGTATTTCAGATTTAAGATTTAAAATTCAAGATTCAAAGATTCAAAGATTAACTACGAATTACACAAATACTACTAATCTTGTACGAATGGAATTTTGCAACTTCGTTGCGAATGGGTACGAATTCGTACAATTTGCAGCTTTAGTTGCCAAATTCACAAATCGGCATTTGTATAATTCGTAGTTTTTTCTCATGTCATTTGTAGTGTCACAATATTAAGATTGCAAAGATAGGAATTTATTTGCATTGCGTCAAAAAAACAAAGAAAAAGCGGCAGAATTGACTCCACCGCTCTTGTCTGTTTACTTCTTCTTCACCACCTTCTTCTTTGGTGCGTTCTTCGGGTCTTCCACGATGGCCAAGCATTGTTCATAGGTCAAGGTGGAGGGCTCGGTGCCTTTCGGGATCTTGTAGTTGTTCTTCTTGTAGGCGATGTAAGGTCCGAAACGACCATTCAGCACCTGCATGTCAGGATCTTGGTCGAAGGAACGGATGATGTTGTTCAAGTCCTTCTGACGTTTCTCGTTGATGATCTCAACGGCGCGGTCGTATTCCACCAAGGCGGGGTTGTCGGTCTTGGCAAGGCTGTAGAACTTGTTGTCGTGCTTCACATACGGACCAAAACGGCCCACGGCCACGGTGATTTCCTTGCCTTCATACTCACCGAGATTGCGCGGGAAGTCGAAAAGCTTCAGCACCTCTTCCAAAGTCACACTCTCGATGCTCATGTCTTTCTTCAAGCCAGCGAAACGCGGCTTTTCTTCCGATTCGGTGTCGCCAATCTGGGCCACCGGACCGAACCTACCGACCTTCACGTAGACCTTCTTACCCGTGGCGGGGTCAATACCAAGCATTTTCTCGCCGCTGAACTTGCCGGAATGCTCCGTTGTAGAGACAATCTGCTTGTGGAAGCCTTTATAGAAGTCCTTGATCATAGCATTCCACTTGCGTTTGCCTTCTGCAATCTTGTCGAATTCCTTCTCTACGTTGGCGGTGAAATTGTAGTCGACGATGCTCTCGAAGTATTGGATTAGGAACTTGTTCACCAAAACGCCTATATCGGTAGGCAACAGCTTGCCCTTCTCTGCGCCATAGTTTTCCTTACCTGTCTTTTCGGTGATCTTGTTGTTTTTCAGCGTGATGATCTTAAACGACTGAGGTTCACCTTTTACATCGCCCTTAGTGACATACTCGCGCTTTTGGATGGTGGAAATGGTTGGAGCGTATGTGGAAGGACGGCCGATGCCGAGTTCTTCCATCTTCTTCACGAGGCTGGCCTCGGTGTAGCGCAACGGGTGACGCGTATAGCGTTGCTGGGCTTCCATCTTTTCCATGTCGAGCACGGTACCTTTCTCTATGGGCGGCAAGATGGCGGCGGTGTCTTCTGCGCGGTCGTCGTCATAACTCTCCATATAGACCTTCAAGAAACCGTCAAACAAGATGACCTCACCCGTGGCAACAAACTGTTTGTCACTGGTAGAGATGCCAATGTTCACGTTGGTGCGTTCCATCTGGGCATCAGCCATTTGCGATGCAATGGTACGCTTCCAAATCAACTCATAGAGCTTGCGCTCGTCGGCAGTGCCTTTGATGGTATGTTGGTCCAAATAGGTCGGGCGGATGGCTTCGTGGGCCTCTTGTGCGCCTTTAGTCTTGGTTTGGTATTGGCGGGTCTTCACATATTCAGCACCGTAATTCTCCGTAATTTCTTTCTTGGCCATGCCGAGGGCGAGCTTCGAGAGGTTGACAGAGTCGGTACGCATATAAGTGATCTTACCTGATTCGTAGAGCTGTTGAGCGATGCGCATCGTGTTGGCGACTGAAAAACCAAGTTTTCTAGCGGCTTCCTGCTGCAAAGTGGAAGTGGTGAAAGGCGGTGCGGGATAGCGAGTGGTAGGTTTCTTCTCGATGGAATCCACCTTATAGCCGGCGTTGACGCACGATTCCAAGAACTTACTCGTCTCTTCTTCGGTTTCGAAACGATGAGGCAACTCAGCGGTGAGGTTGTACTCCTGACCATCTTTTATGAAGGTGAACTGTGCCGTGATACGATAGGCACTAGTCTGTACAAAGTTTTTGATTTCTTCTTCGCGTTCGACGATGAGGCGCACGGCCACCGACTGCACACGACCTGCCGACAGCGAGGGCTTAACCTTCTTCCAAAGCAGGGGCGACAGCTCATAACCTACGAGGCGGTCAAGCACGCGACGAGCCTGTTGGGCGGCCACGAGGCCCATGTCGATGTCGCGCGGGTTTTCGATGGCGTCAAGGATGGCTGTCTTGGTGATTTCGTGGAAAACGATACGCTTGGTGTCTTTCTTCTTCAGGTCGAGGGCTTCATAGAGATGCCATGAAATAGATTCTCCTTCGCGGTCCTCATCGGATGCCAGCCATACCGTGTCAGCAGCTTTCGAGAGTTTTCGCAACTCGGCTACCAAGGCTTTCTTGTCATCCGAAATCTCGTATTCGGGTTCAAAATCGTTTTCAATATCAACACTTAAGGTATTCTTGTTCAAGTCGCGCACATGTCCATAACTCGACTTCACCGTGTATTCTTTGCCCAAAAACCCTTCGATGGTCTTGGCCTTGGCCGGTGACTCCACGATAACTAAATTCTTTGCCATATTCTCATTTTTACGCTAAAGGGTGCACCTGCAACCCCCAATTTGCGCGTGCAAAATTAGTGGAATAAAAGTTGACAAAGCTAATTTTTTTGAAAGTTTTTTATTATATCATTGGTTTTCAGTATTATAAATATGCTATTGGCTTTTGGCCTCTGGCTTCTGGCAGCTTTCTTATATGAACTATACGTAATAGTTATGCAAAAGCTGCCAATAGCCAGTAGCCAGTAGCCAAAAGCAATAAAAAAACTATCTTTGCACCATGAAACAACTACTAGAATTAGCCCAACATGCTGCTCTCGAAGCCGGAAAGGCCATCATGGAAGTCTATGCCCAGCCTTTCGAGGTCTACACCAAAGACGATGACTCGCCCGTGACTCAAGCCGATCTCCGAGCCAGCAATATCATCAAGGAAATCTTGAAACCGACAGGTATTCCTTTTGTAAGTGAAGAAGATTTGCCTCCTGACCGTTCGCAATTCAAGCGGTATTGGCTTGTCGACCCTTTGGATGGTACGGTTGAATTTGTGAACCGCAACGGCGAATTCACGGTCAACATCGCATTGATTGACGACAAACAACCCGTTCTGGGCGTGATTTATGCGCCAGTACTTGATAGAATGTGGAATGCGGAATGCGAAATGCGGAATGCTGAATTATTGCCCCCGATAGGTCATTCAGCATTCAGCATTCATAATTCCGCATTCAGCATTAAAAAAGAACGACCATTTACGGTATTAGTCAGCAGATCCCACCGCACGCCCGAGGTGGATGCATATATTAATAAGGTATTGCGTCCCGCCCATCCCAACCTCGTCATCGACACGCAAGGCAGCAGCCTAAAATTCGCCCGTCTGGCAGAAGGCAGCGCCGACGTCTATGTCTGCTACAGCAAGACCAAGGAATGGGACACCGCAGCTGCCGATGCCATTCTTCGCGCCGCTGGCGGCAAGGTACTCCGCATCAGCGATGGACAACCTTTGGAATATAGTAAAGAAGATTATCCCAACCCACCTTTTGTAGCGTGGGCATATTAGTTGTATTTTTGCAACCATAAAAAAGCAAAACATCCGAAACACATGAAATTAGATTTAAAAAAACATATTGGTTTTTGGAAACAAATAGGAATGATTATCATCGGTACCACCATCTCTTTGGTGCTTACCATCGGAACGAGTATGATGCTTGAACTCAGGGAACGGGCCAACGACCGCAGGCTTTCGGCTCTTATGGTGATGGGTACCATAGAGGACTTTGCCAACGGTATCGACGAAATTGTTGTACAACAACAGCATTGCGACTCGCTTTGTGCGTGGCTTCTCAGTGTGCCTGTCGACGAACTGGAACTGATGCCTAGAGAAACGCTACAGGAATTGGTTTTTGATGCCATAAGCAACAGCTTTGTCTCTTTTGACAAAGCAGCTGAGAACATTTTTTCCAACAATCTAGAAACTTGGAAAAACTTGGGTAATTTCCAGTTTATAAACAATGTCGGTGACTGCTTTACAAGAATGCACAATATTGAGGATTACTGGAATAACAGAGTGAAAGAGGAAGAGAAAATCTTCGATGATATCAGCGGAAACCCCGAACAACATCCAGGAAAATATACATGCACAAAATGGTTGCGAAACAACAATGTGCGCCAAACGATGGTGATGAAGCACAACTGGCTCTGCTGGCTGCATTACCAGGCCGAATACATGCGCTACACCAACAAGCAGAACATGAGTGTAATGGGCATCTCCGAGCAAGAATTGAAAGTTTTTATGGATGAATACCATAAAGAAATCGTCATTGAAGAGCAAGCTCCTATCAGTGACGATTCCTACACTCCAGCACTCAAGCCAGAAGACCTTTACACTTTAGATGTCTATAAAAAACAGCTTGATAGCTTAAAAGCGCATCAAGAATAAAGGCTACAGCTGCCTTCCGATCTCCTCCATCAACTCCTCCCCTTCCAAATTGCGGGCGACGATCTTTCCGTCCTTGATAAGGGCATTTTGCGGGATGAAGGAGATGGCATACAAGGCACCGGCAGCGTTGTTCCAGCCTTGCAGGTCAGAGACGTGAGTCCAAGTCAAGCCGTCCTTTTCGATGGCAGCAAGCCATTTCTCCTTCTCGGTGTCGAACGACACACCAAGCACGTCAAAACCTTGGTCGTGGTATTTTTGGTAAGCCGCCACCACATCGGGATTGGCCTTGCGGCAGTCGGGACACCACGAAGCCCAGAAGTCGACGAGCAGGAGTTTGCCGTCGGCCAACTGTGAAAGCGTCACAGGGTTGCCGTCAGCATCGTTTTGAGTGAAGTCGATGATAGGCTGGCCCGCTTGCACGCGTTCTTGCTTCTCTACATATTCCTCGGCAAGTTTCAGGTTGGCGGTACTGAGCGTGCTGTCGGCATGATGGATGTTGTCGATCATCGTGCGCAGTTCGCAAGGGCCGAAGGCCCATTTGTAGCGATAAAGCACATAATGCGCCACGGGGTCGGTGGGGTTTTCCCACACATAATCGAAGCATTGCATCTTCAGGACCTCGTCCTTATCGACTTGGACCATCGTGCTGTCGGCCTCCAATTTCTCCTCAAGCGCGTTATAGCTCTGAGTGAAGGCGTTAAGTCGGTCTTGCGACTCCGAGCCTTTCACCAAGATGGCGTTGGGATTTTGCGCATCGCCTTCGAGGGTCACGTCCACATTGTCGGTAAAGAACGGGAAAGGACGACGCCAGCCTTGCAGCATAATGCCGTACATCTCGTTGTCTTCACATTTTGGGGTCTCAAACACGGCATCCCAATTGGCAATCACTGCCGAATCCAGCGTTTGACCGTCCTTTTGCAGATAGACCATCTTTCCGTCGGCATTGGCGAGGTTCACATTGACCTTGAAGGTCTTTGTCTTAGGGGTTGATGTGCAGGCGAAGAGCCCGAGGGCAAGTGCACCAAATAGTATAAGTTTTGTCTTCATAGCGTGAGATCTTGTTTTTGAATGCTGAATGTTGAATGCTGAATGCTGTATTATTGACTCCAATAGGCCATTCAGCATTCCTCATTCCTCATTCAGCATTCCTCATTATTTAAGCAGTTCCGAAAGTTTAGCCTCCAAGTCCTCGCCTCTCAAGCCTTTCGCCACCATGGTGCCAGTCTGGTCGTAAAGGAAATTGGCAGGGATATAATAAATCATATAGTCTTGGCTGGCTTTGTTTTCGCTGTCGCGCACCTGCGTCCAAGGCAGTTCGTCTTCTTCGACGGCTTTCAGCCAAGCGGCTTCGTCCTGGTCGACACTAACGCTGAGAACATCGAAGCCAAGCTCATGGAATTTCTCATAAGCGGCTTTCACAACGGGGTTTTCATGACGGCAAGGACCGCACCAAGAAGCCCAGAAGTCGACCATCGTGATCTTGTTTTTGGCAATGACCTCGGCAAGACTGACTTTCTCGCCAGCCTTGGTCGACAAGGTGAAGTCGATGAATGACTGACCTATCTCCAAGCGTTCCTGTGAGGCGATATATTCATTGAGGTGGTCACGATAGATGGATTCGGTGGTGAAAGCACCCACCATTTCCTTCAGCTGGTCGACAGGATAGTCCTGCTTCACGCCATCGAGAATGTAATGCGCGACAAAGCTCTCGGGGTGAGCTTTGATGTACTCGTCACGGAAATTGTCCTGCCGTTCCATCAGTGCCGTACCAACCTTGTTGAGCGAGTCCATTTGGATTGAGTCTTCGTTGTTAAAGGCCTGCTGCATCGCAACATAAAGCTCTGTGATTTGTTTGTCGAATTGGCTCACCTGTTTGTTATAGGCATCCAACTCGGCTTGGGTTTCCGAAGCCATGATTTCTACATCTTGCGGATTTTCCATATCGCCCACAAACACAACATCCTTGTTGTCGGCAAAGAACGGCATCGCGCCTTTTCTGCCTTTGACCTTCAAGGCATAAAGAATTTGCGGATTGTCGAGTGGCGCTGTCAACACGGCTTGGTCATTATTAACAACAGCCGAGTCGATGATAACTGGTTCATTGTTGACAAACTTCTGCAAATAAACAGTTTTTGCATTGGCATTGACCAAGCTGACATTGACCTTAAAACTATCGGCACTCTCGTTGCAGGCAGTCAAACCAAACGCGAGTGCAAGCAGGAATAACAAGTTTTTTTTCATTGTAAATCAGTTGTTTATATTTATTCTCTTTTCTTTTCAGATTTGAAGATATACATAATCATCATGATAAGGAAGAGGGAGACGGGCACGCTGAGCAGAATGCGCAACAAAACCTGGCCGATGAGCCTGAAGCTAAACGACTCAAGGAAAAACAGCGTAAAATGATGGATGAGCACCAAGAACAGCGCATAACGGAAAAACCATAGTCCGCCCAACTGACTGATATTGGGCTCGGTAATGTTTTCGAATTTCTGGTTGCCCGAAATCAACTTGATAATCGACGGACGACTAAACGCCATCAAAGTGGTGGCGCCAGCGTGAAGTCCAGGTGTACCAGTAAACAGATCTATGGTCAGCCCAATAGCGAAACCCAATACCAACAATTGCCATTTTGGTGTGCTAAAGGGTAACAGCATGACAAAAACCAAATATATATAAGGATGCACATACCCTCCAAGGCGGATATGGTTGATGACCAGCACCTGAAGGAGCACGAGCACGACGAAACGGATGATTTGTAGCACGGTCTTGTTCATATCATTGGAGTCTGGCTTTGAGCGAATCAAGCTCGGGTTTGTGCAAATCTTTAATCACATAGACGTGCCTCAACGTGGCAAAGTCGGTTGAAAACCTGACCTTTGCCTTGTTCAAGGCATCGACGGCTGTCGGGTAAAACTCCTCCACTGTTCCCACCATCAAGTCTTCGGGGAAGATATAGGAATGTGAACTGGTCAAGATGGTATCACCCTTCTGCAAGAGGATGTGCGTAGGAATATCCTCCACCATGCCATAGCGATAGTTGTTGGTTTGCCATTTCAGGCTGGCGAGTTCTTGGCTTTCCTTGATACGCACGCCCACCACCGACTTGCTGTGCAACAGGCTCATGATGGAGGCATAATGGCGGCTCACATCTGTGACCACACCAACGATGCCATCAGTGGAGATGACGCTCATGTCGCGCTCAATGCCATCAAGCGAACCCTTGTTGATGATGATGTAGTTGTTGACCTGGTTGGTACTGTTGTTGACAACCTGGGCAGGGATATATTTAAATAAGGTGTCGCCTTTGGTGATGTCGTAGGTGCAGGTTGTAGTGTCGTAAACCACCGACAGTTGTTGGCGGAGCATGGCGTTCTCTTCGGCCAGTTGCTTGTTGGCATTGTTGAGACGGAAATAGTTGCTCACCTCGCTGCTCCACTCATAGACCTTGCCCACGGCATCGTTGGTGGTGTTCACCAAGCGGTTGCGGTGAAAGCGTTGGCTGTTGGCGAGCAACAAAATGGAAATCACCTCGAGCAGGATGAACAAGATGACGAAGTGATATTTCAGAATGAAACGCCGAAGATTGTTCATTTCTTTAATTCGGAATGCGGAATGTGGAATGCAGAAATCGATGATTCGACGAAGTCAATGTCGTGATACAACACCATTCAGCATTCCGCATTCATCATTCAGCATTTATTTGATCAAGAAGGTGAATCTGTCGAAGTTCTTCAGGGCAATGCCAGTGCCACGGGCGACGGCACGCAGCGGGTCTTCAGCCACGTGGATGGGCAACTTGGTCTTGGCGTTGAGACGCTTGTCGAGGCCACGCAGCAAGGCACCACCACCAGTGAGGTAGATACCCGTGCGGTAGATATCAGCCGACAACTCTGGCGGAGTCTGCTCCAAGGCGTTCAGCACAGCGGTCTCGATCTTCATGATACTCTTGTCGAGGCAATGGGCGATCTCAGCATAGTTGACGCGGATCTCCTTCGGGATACCCGTCAGCATGTCACGGCCTTGCACGGCATAGTCATCGGGTGGATTATCGAGTTGCGGGATGGCGGCACCCACTTCGATCTTGATGCGTTCGGCGGTGCGCTCACCCACGATGATGTTGTGCTGCTTGCGCATATACTCTTCGATGTCGGCGGTGAAGTCGTCACCAGCGATACGGATGGACTTGTTGTTGACGATACCACCCAAGGCGATGACGGCGATTTCGGAGGTACCGCCACCGATGTCGATAATCATGTTACCCGTCGGCTCAAGCACGTCGATGCCGATACCGATGGCGGCAGCCATAGGCTCGTGGATCAGACGCACTTCCTTGGCGCCAGCCTGCTCGGCCGAGTCCTTCACGGCGCGCTCCTCCACTTCGGTAATACCCGAAGGGATGCAGATGACCATCTTCAGGCTGGGCGGGAACAGGGTGTTCTTGAAATTGATCATCTTGATCATCTCGCGCATCATGTATTCTGCGGCTTGGAAGTCGGCGATGACGCCGTCGCGCAGCGGGCGAATGGTCTTGATGTTCTCGTGGGTCTTGCCGTGCATCATCATGGCGCGCTTGCCGACGGCGATGATTTTCTTTGTGTCGCGCTGCAAGGCCACGATGGAGGGCTCGTCAACGACTACCTTGTCGTTGTATATGATAATCGTGTTGGCCGTACCTAGGTCAATAGCGATTTCTTTATTGAGGAATGAAAATGCTCCCATTTTTTCAGTTGTTAGTTGTCAGTTGTTCAGTTGTCAGTTAATTGTTCCTTTGTAGAGACGTGGCGCGCCGCGTCTCTACCACCATTCGTTAATGTCTAAAATGTCTATATCCCGTAAACACCATACCGATGCCGTTTTCGTTGCAGCAGTTGATGGATTCTTGGTCGCGTACTGAGCCGCCGGGTTGCACGATGGCGCTGATGCCGGCTTCGTGGGCAAGCTCGACGCAGTCTTTGAAGGGGAAGAAGGCATCAGAGGCCAAAACGGCACCCTTCAGATCGAAATCGAACGACTTGGCCTTCTCAATGGCTTGGCGCAGGGCATCCACACGCGAAGTTTGCCCGATACCCGAAGCAAAGAGTTGTTTGCCTTTGGTCAACACGATGGCATTGCTGCGGCTGTGCTTCACAATCTTATTGGCGAAAACCATGTCTTCTATCTCTTCTGCAGTTGGTGCATTTTCGGTGATGACCTTGAAATCATCGGCGGTCTCGGTGTGCAGATCGCGATCCTGCACAAGATAGCCGTTCAAGGCGGTCTTCACGGTCTGGGGTCTGTATTGGTCAGCTTTCAGACGCAACACGACGCGGTTCTTCTTGGAGAAGAGCAGGTCGAGCACGCCTTCTTCATACTTGGGCGCCACGATGACTTCAATGAAGAGCTTGTTGATCTCCTCGGCGGCTTCGAGGTCGATGGGACGATTACACACCAGCACGCCGCCGAAGGCCGAGACAGGATCACCCGCCAATGCGTCGACGTATGCCTCCTTGACGGTCGAGCGACAGGCCAAACCGCAAGGATTGTTGTGCTTGAGGATGGCGAAAGTGGGCTCGTCAAACTCACGGATGAGGTTGAGGCCCGCATCGAGGTCAAGTAGGTTGTTGTACGACAACTCTTTGCCGTGCAGTTTCTCGAACATGGCATCCAAGTCGCCATAGAAGGTGCCTCTCTGGTGCGGGTTCTCGCCGTAACGCAAAGTGGTGCCTTCCTCTTCGGTGATACGCAGCGGCTTGTTGTCGTCATCTTTCACAAACCAATTCATGATGGCACTGTCGTAGTGCGAGCTCACGCCAAAGGCGTAGGCCGCAAAACGACGGCGGTCGTCGATAGAGGTCTCACCCTGCTGGTCTTTGAGCAGCTGGATAAGTTCCCCATAGTATTTCTGTGAGGGCACGATGAGTACATCGTTGAAATTCTTTGCGCCTGCGCGAATGAGCGAGATGCCACCGATGTCGATCTTCTCGATGATCTTGCTGGCGTCGTCGGTGCTGGCCACTGTTTCCTCAAAAGGATAGAGGTCGACGATGACAAGGTCGAACGGCGGGATGTCATATTCCTGCATCTCCTTCTGGTCTGATTCAAGCTGGGTGCGACCCAGGATGCCACCAAATACCTTGGGGTGCAAAGTCTTCACGCGACCGCCCAAGATGGACGGATAGCCCGTGAGTGACTCGACGGTCTTCACTGAGGGGTCAAGCGGCTTGATGAAATCGTACGTGCCTCCCGTGGAGTATATCTGTACGCCATTTTGCTTCAAACGATGGTGTCGATGCCCGTTTTATAAAATACTGATATTAAAGCAGTTTTAATCTTTTTCAAGGGTAGAAAGTTTAGGTGATTTTAAACTGCAAGATTATCAAAAATATGCACACCGCGCAAGAGCCAAAAGCATTTTTTTTGAACATATTTTTCAACAATTCCCGACCTTTTGAAAAACGAAATGTTATGTAGAATAGAACAAAAACGCAAAAAAATAATCCATTGAAAATGAATGTCATAAAAGAAAAGTTGAGTATAAACTACAAATTCCCGTTTTCCGTATTGTTTTTCTTATTATTTTTACCGATTCAAAACTACTTGGATGGAAACAAAGTGGATTTTACATGAATCGGTTGACAACCAGCAGGTTGCCGAGATTGTCAAGGTGCTCAATATCGACGAGAACCTTGCCACTTTGCTTGTCCAACGCGGAATTACCAACTACGAGGAGGCTAAAACTTTCTTCCGTCCTTCCCTCTCCCAACTCCACGATCCCTTCCTCATGAAGGACATGGACAAGGCGGTAGAAAGAGTGATTAGCGCCATTAACAAGGGTGAGAAAGTGCTGATCTACGGAGACTACGACGTGGACGGCACCACAGCCGTTGCGGTGGTCTACACCTACTTGAAGCCCTTCTTCAAGAAGAAAAAGATCGAGTTCTACATCCCCGACCGCTACGAGGAAGGCTATGGCATCTCCTACAAAGGCATCGACTATGCGGCTGACAACGGCTTCAAACTGGTGATCGCACTCGACTGCGGCATTAAGGCTGTGGAGCGCATCGAATACGCCAACGCCAAAGGTGTCGACTTCATCATCTGCGACCACCACCGCGCCGGCGATGTCATCCCCAACGCCGTTGCCGTACTCGATGCCAAACGCCCCGACTGCAACTATCCTTACGACGAGCTCTCAGGCTGCGGCGTAGGATTTAAGTTGGTCACCGCCTTATCAATGAAAGGTCTGGGCACCATAGAGCAAGTGTATGAACTGCTCGACTTCCTTGCCGTGAGCATCGCAGCCGACATCGTGCCCATCACGGGCGAGAACCGTGTGCTGGCCTACTTCGGCCTGAAACAACTCAACAAGAAACCCCGTCCAGGCATCGAGGCCATCCTGCAACACGCCAACATCTACCGTCGCGACGAAGACCAACTCGACGAAGACGAAAACGTGCTCACCAGAGAGCTGACCATCAGCGACTTGGTCTTCCTCATCGGACCGCGCATCAATGCCGCGGGGCGCATCGCCAAGGCCTCCGACTCGGTGCGCCTGCTCATCGCCGACAAGAAAGAACATGCCGAGAAACTGGCAGCCTCCATCAACGACCTCAACGACGAACGCCGCGAATTCGACAACCGCATCACCGAGGAAGCCCTCGGCATGATCGACGCCGATCAAGAACTAAAAGACGCCAAGAGCACCGTGGTCTTCAACGAACGTTGGCACCGTGGCGTCATCGGCATCGTGGCCTCACGTCTTACCGATTACTATTACCGTCCCACCATCGTCCTGACCCGCGCGAACGGCCTGGTCACTGGCTCGGCACGCTCCATCAAGAGCTTCGACATCTACGACGCCATCGACCACTGCTCCGACCTGCTCGAACACTTCGGTGGCCACAAATATGCCGCCGGCCTGTCGATGAAGCCCGAAAACCTGCCCGAGTTCCGCCGCCGTTTCGAGGCCTACGTCAGCGAACATCTTATCGATGAAGACTTTGTGCCTGAGCTCGAGGTCGACCTGAAGATCAAATTCAGTGACATCA
This sequence comes from uncultured Bacteroidia bacterium, assembly GCA_902794155.1. Classification (GTDB taxonomy): domain Bacteria; phylum Bacteroidota; class Bacteroidia; order Bacteroidales; family F082; genus Limimorpha. The sequence goes on along the minus strand of CADBGN010000026.1, from coordinate 14,647 downwards.
CGCCCAAGTTCATGCGCATCCTTAACCAGTTTGCTCCCTTCGGCCCCGGTAACATGGCGCCCGTGTTTTGGACCGACAACGTCATTGATGCAGGCGGCTCACGTCCCGTGGGCGGCCACCGTCACCTGAAACTCAACGTGTCGCAGGTGGGTGACGCCGAACAAGGCGTGGCACCCTTCTCGGGCATCGCCTTCCAAAAGGGCGACCTCTTCGACCGCATCCACAGCGGCGAGCCTTTCAGCATCTGCTATCATCTGGAATACAACACCTGGCAGGGCAAGACCAACCTACAGCTTAATGTGAAGGACATTAAGTTCGGCAACGAATTGTAATTTAATAATCAGCGTTTTACCCTATTAGTTCTGACGGATTTGCAATCCGTAAATTATCTATTTAACGCATCTTCCTTCCATTCCATTGGATTATGGATAATATAATCAGAAATGTGTTGGAACTCCGTTTTGTTTCGAATGATATGGTCATGATAATTCGGTTGCCATAATGGATTGTTTTTGTTGAGTTTTACCATCGTCAATTTGTTCGAATCAATCCAATCATCAATTTGTTTGATTGTAGATGATTTAAAACCGGCCACGAACGATGATATTGATTTGGGTTGACGTTGGAATTGAATGAATGTGGGTTGGTGTAGAGACGCACGGCCGTGCGTCTCTACAATATCATCATGCAATTCAACAACGTCCGTGCATTTCGATTTATCCAATATCACGATGGCATGTAAATGGTTGGGCATCAAAACAAATTCACCCAAAAACAATTCCTTACGTATTTCGAATGATTTAAAAAATTCATCATAAACAATTTGCTCTATATCATTTAATACCATTCCCCCATTTATAATATCCCCAAATATCCTATCGCGACCAGCGGTAACAATGGTAATGTAATAATGTCCACTGCTGGCATAATCCCACCCTCGTAAACGATTTGATGGTATCCTATATTTGTTTTTGAATTTTTCCGACATTATCTCTCATGTAAAACAACCCTATTTCATTTTGTCCTTCCTTTTTCCCCAGTTCAAGGCAGTCGGATTACAAATCCGGTCGATCGGTCGTTAATTCATCGTTTAACGACTTTCTTCCAGAGTGTTCCATCATCGCCCATCAGCACTTTTATTATATATATTCCCGATGGCAAATGACTTAAATCAAGGTCAAAAACAGAGTTTGATGGTATGATTTCCAGTACATCACGACCCATCAAATCAACAACATGGCAATAATCTGGCTTAACAGAAAGTGCAACGCAAACTTTGCTTGACGTAGGATTAGGATAGATAATAAAGTTTTGGCTATCAACTATCTCCTTCACTACTGTCAAATCATCTCCAATGGTCCAGTTTTCGGCGAGGCTATTGTCGCTATCCAAATCCTTGAGTTGGAGGAAAGGCCCATTGCCGTCGGCTTCCGTAGGCCAAGGCTCGCTGTCGGAGTAATGCACCTGGTCAATGATGTTGCCCCATGCATCGGCCAGCACCAGGTTTTCCGACTTGTTGTCAAGCTTGCGCATGTATTGTCCAAAAGGCGTTAAGTGATAGTATTCGCTAAACAGCAAAGAATCGGAACAAATCACAACGGCTTGTCGACCAGCAAGATGCGATCCATCGGGAAATTGGTAAGTGAGACCCAACTCGCGGAAATAGATGCCCGTCAGGTCCACCTCTGCATCACCGTTGTTGGTGATTTCGATGAACTCGAGGTGGTCGCCGTCGATGCTCCACCAGTCTTGGGGATGATAATGGATTTTAGAAATGACCAAGGGAGGCAGGTCGACATCGGAACAGCCTTGGGTGGAGCCGATATGGCTGTTCAGCCAGTTGATACGCTGCTGCAGCCAGTTCTTCATGTTGTTCACATACTGAGCGTGTTGCGACATCTGGTTCCAACGTTGGTTGTCGCGATCGATGGCCTCGGCGATGACAGCGTCAATTTCATCGATACGGTTGCAGATGCGGTCGTAATCCAAGGGCATGCCTTCCTCCGTCAACTCAAACCAGCGTTTGGCAAAATAGCAACGAAACTCATCCGTGTCGAACAGGTCTTTCCAAAAACGAGGTCCTGTGTTGTCTTGGTTATCGAATTGCCACACATCGTAACCACTGCGGTTGCCAAAGGCATCATAGCCGAAGGCAAGGTTATAGTCCCAAATGGGGCCTGCACGTAGCTTACCGCAACGGTCCTTATGGAAGAAAGTGCTGAGGTGATACACGTCGACATTGGAAGTGAACTCGGCCATAATCATGAAATCGACGAAAGAGGGGGTGTCGATGACCGATGGGATACCTGTTGTGATGTCGGTATTATAGCTGTGAGCTACAGACTCAAGGTCGAGGAACACGCCATGGATATAGTCGTTCTGTTCGTTGGTGATGTTTTCGTGTTTGGGGTAATGGTGCAGAAACTCGGTGTAGACGGGCCACCACCAACTCATGAGATAAGTCTGCATGGTCCATGCCACGGGGTCGTAGTCGCCGCGGTTGGCCTGCACGATGTAGCCACCGGTCACTTCGGGCGGCTGGTTACAGGTCTCGTCCATCTTCTCAATGTTGACACGGTTTTTATCCACCTTGATTTTCTCCATGAAGACATAGAGGCCACGATAATTGCCGTTGAGAACCACCTCGCAATACTGGCTTCGCGAGGCGTATTGGCCAATTTGATTCGACAGCTCGTAGGCCAACACGTCGCGCATCCCGGTTTGGTCGTATGCCAAAGGGTTGAGGATCCAGTCGTTTTCGGCAGGCATCCCAAAGAGGCTGACATTGTTGTTGGAGACATTGTCGTCTTGGAGTGTCGTCAGGCCGTAAGGCTTCTTGTCCGAAACCATCTGCGAGGAATAGCCACGTCGCTCAATGCCGATGCGCCCGTCGTAGTTGAGAAATTCGGGGTTGTTGATGTCGCTCATGTAGTTGCGCGAGCCATCCTGATGCCAAATGATCTTCATCGTGGCCAACACCTTAGGCTCATCGGGGATGCTGGCACCTCCGTCGGTCTCGATGACCACGATGGGCAGGTTGCTGTCGGTGAAGGTTTGGGCCGTGACCGTCATCGACAGAAAAACAAATATTATGGCTATAATACTATTCTTCATCATTAGTCTTGAGATAGTTGTCGTTAGTTATTTCCAGAACTGCCACCACCTTTTCTGTCGGCCCTCCACCACTCTAGCATAGCGGTTGCGCGACTTCCGCATCTTCGAGAAATGGGTTATCGTACCCGCTGAGGGGCCCTTCAAGGTTGTGACGTGCGACGCGGAAGCGATGAAGCCATTTTCGTCGGTGTCGTCGATGCCACCATATTTGTTCTTCTTCGAGGCGAAGATGAAAATGTTGTCGATATACCAACTGTTTACGTATGCCCCATGACCCGTGAAATACAGGCAGAACTGCGGCTCCTTGGTAGCCCATTCCTCCATATCGAAGGTGAGCAGATACTGGCTCTGCGCTATACTTCCCACGATGGTGTCCTCCCAAACACTCTCCCAATCCTCTCCGTTTTGCGAGATGCCGATGCCGATGCGGGCATCGATCTTGCCTTGTGTGGCTTCGAGGGCATGGTTAAACTGGAAGTTGATGAAATCGTATTTACTTAGATCCACGATAGGCGTCACAAGGCGGGTGGTCCCTTCGAAGTTGAAGTCGGGATACATCTGCATCTCGTGAGACTTGCCTCCGGCAAAAGTCGTGTTGGAGACATACCACACCACCCAATCGTCGCCCTTTGCATCCCAGCCCTCTTCGAGCCAAGGGGTGTAGAAGCCTTCACACAGCATCACATCGCCCTGCTGAGCGAATGCCGCAATGGAGAAGAGCCATACAATAAAGGTGAGTAGACCTCTTTTCATCCAACTTCCTGATTTAATCTACGAATTTGGGACAAAAATAGGAAAAATCTCAGACTCTATTCTTTTACAAGGCGTTTTTCTTATTTTTGCGGCATAAACGGACATTGGATCAAGGGTCACAACCCTTACACTATTGCCCTCATGGCGGAGGAACATCCGCCATCTCCCAAGCGCGAAAACGAATCCTTTGCGCTTGGGAGATTGCGGGTCGAGCCCGCAATGAGGGCTAGTGAGTAAGTGTGTGCCTTGATCCGTCATTAAGGCAAACACTATGGCAAAAGAGAAAACCGCCTTTTTCTGCAAGGAATGCGGCAACGAGTCGCCGAAATGGTTCGGGAAATGTCCCGCCTGCGGCGCATGGAACACCTGTGTGGAAGAGACCGTCGTCACGGGAAAGGACTCGAAATCGGTGAAGAAAAGCGTCGGAATGGAGATGGACAAGGGCCTGCCCACACCCATCAATGAGATTGGCAACGCCAAGGAACAGCGTATCATCCTGCCCTACGAGGAACTCAACCGTGTACTTGGCGGTGGCTTAGTGCTCGGTTCCCTCACTCTCGTGGGTGGCGAACCCGGCATCGGCAAGTCGACCTTGCTCTTGCAGACAGCCTTGCAACTCGCTGGGAGAAAGGTGCTTTATATCTCGGGCGAGGAAAGCCAGACCCAGATCAAGATGCGGGCCGAGCGCATCGGCATCCACAACACCGACTGCCTCATCCTCACCGAGACCAACACGCAAGAGATCCTGAAGCACTTCAAGAACGTGCAGCCCGACATCGTGATCGTCGACTCCATCCAGACCCTTGAATCGCCCTACGTGGACGCCACGGCGGGCAGCCTCTCGCAAATCCGTGAGACGGCCGCTGAGATGAACAAAATCGCCAAGGCATATCAGGTGCCGGTGTTCCTCATCGGCCATATCACCAAGGACGGCAGCATCGCCGGACCGAAAATCTTGGAGCATATCGTCGACACAGTGTTGCAGTTTGAGGGCGACCGCCACTATGGTTTCCGCATCCTGCGCACCATCAAGAACCGCTTCGGCTCAGCCTCGGAGTTGGGCATCTTCGAGATGAACGCCACCGGCCTCCGCGAGGTGACCAATCCCAGCGAGATCCTGCTCTCGCAACGAGACGAAGAAGTGAGCGGCATCGCCATCGCTGCCACCATGGAAGGGCAACGTCCCATGCTCATCGAGACGCAGGCCCTGGTGAGCAGCGCAGCTTACGGTACCCCGCAACGCTCCGCCACGGGTTTTGACATACGAAGGATGAATATGCTCTTGGCTGTGTTGGAGAAGCGTGCTGGATTTCGGCTTTCTATAAAAGACGTATTCTTAAACATCGCCGGTGGTCTCCACGTAGACGACCCCGCCATCGACTTGGCCGTCATCGCCGCAGTGCTTTCCTCGAATGCCGACATCCCTATCCCTTCGCGCTATGCCTTCGCCGCTGAGGTGGGTTTGTCGGGCGAAATCCGTGCCGTCACCCGCATCGAAGCTCGCATCGCCGAGGCTGACAAATTGGGTTTTGAGAAGATTTTCATCTCAAAATATAACGCCAAAGGCTTGGATACCAAGCGGTTTAAGATTCAGATTGTGCCTGTGGCTTCGGTGTATGAGTTAGGGGGTGAGTTGTTCAGGTAGGGTAAGGGAAACAAATCTTACATAAATCATTTGTAAATCTTGGGTTCCAGCGGATTTGCAATCCGCTGGACTTGAGTATAAGGATTTGTAATCCGAAAACAAGAGAGTGAAACTATGCGGATTACAAATCCGCCGGTTCAAAACAGTCGGATTGCAAATCCGACCAAACGGGTAAACTTTTATTCTTCTAGATTTGCATCAAATCGAACAGGGACTATGTATTCAGCGTCCTTTACCATGCGACCACCTTTCCAATACTCCAAATTCCAAAGAGCCATGACCGCTTCATCATCAAGAGACTTAAATCCAGAGCTTTTTTCCAATTTCACTTTGGCGATTTTGCCGTTTCGGCTCTTCACCTTGAAACGCACATAAGGTGTCTTGCATTCAAAGTCGATTGGGTCCGTATGGTCTCCAATTAAAACAGCCTCTTCATCAAGCAACTTTTCAAGGCTGAAATTCCGTGCTATTGTGATGCGCCAAGCTGGTTCATAAGTACAAGAGACTCTCATCATATACAATATATCCACCTTTTCTCCTTGATATTCTGCTGCCTCGGATGGATTGCTAATCAAATGGGCATATTCGAGAACCTTTTCATCCAAACCATAACCCAATCCTTTGTATATTTTATAATCAGTTAATTTGCAATCTTTTGTGATACGGAAAGTGAGGAGCACATTCCCTTGAATATGGTTCTTTTTTGCTTCTTCAGGATAATCCAAAATTGGACTAATACGCGTGTAATAAAAAAGCGATGCATAATCCAATTGGAAATCCTTGGGCATCACATCAGGCCGTACGATATTGCAACTATCCAAGTCTTCGGCAAAGACACTCATATCTTCCACTTCTTGCGCTTTGACCGCAAAACTAATGATAAAACCGAAAAGCAATGTAAATAATATCTTTTTCATAAAGTAAAGTGTTATTGATTATTACAGCACCGCCGCCCCATTCCGAATCTTCGCCATCCATCGGATGACATCCTTGTCTTTTCGAGCCATCTGAAGATTGTATTTAGTCTGGATGCGCATCAGCAACTCAGCGGGCAGGCCGAGAGCCGCCTCAAAGAGCAAGGCCGTATTGGTGGTAAGAGGACGGTGGGCATTGAGCAGTTCGTTGAGCACGGAATAAGACATACCCACATTTTGGGCAAACTCGCGCTGCGAAATGCCACGGTCTTCCAACTCGTCTTTGATAATCTCCCCAGGGTGCGTAAATCTGAAAGGAGTCAGATTATTGGCAATCATTTCGTCTTTAATTCCGTCAATGTGTATCATAGCTCAATTAATAAAACGGGAAGAAGAAGAAATAAGCCGCCACCCATTCGCGTGGGATGTCTGCAGCCTTTCCGATGCTGGAGCCAGAGCTGTTGCGTACGGTGCCATCGCTCTCCACCTTACCGATGCTAGATCCGGAACTATTGCGTACCGTACCGTCACTGTCAAGCCTGCCGATGCTCGATCCCGAACTATTACGGATAGTGCCGTCCCGATCGATCTTGCCGATGCTAGAACCACTGCTGTTGCGGATAGTGCCGTCGCTATCGAAACGGCCGACGCTGGAGCCACTGCTGTTGCGGATGGTGCCGTTGCTCTCAATCTTTCCGCAACTCGAACCACTGCTGTTGTATACAGTCTGGGCCATTGCACCCGATGCCATCACGAGGCTGGCAGCCAGAATTAAAACGCGTAATATTTTCATGGTTATGTGAGTTAAAAGGTAAAGCTAATCGAAGAAAAAGAAGAAATAGGCCGCCACCCATTCTCGTGGAACGCCCTGTACCCTGCCGATGCTGGAGCCAGAGCCGTTGCGCACCGTGCCGTCGCTCTCGACCTTGCCGATGCTAGAACCGGAGGCGTTGCGTACCGTACCGTCGCTGTCGAGCTTACCGATTCGTGAACCGCTTTTGTCCCAAAAGATACCGTCGCGGTCAATCTTGCCGATATTGGAGCCGCTTTTGTCCCAAACGGTGCCATCGCTGTTGATCTTGCCAATGCTGGAGCCGCTTTTGCTGTACACGGTGCCATCAGAATTGATCGAACCACAGCTCGACCCGCTGCTGTTGTAGACCGTCTGCGCCATCGCGCCCGAGGCCATCATGATGGCTATGGCCATGATTAAAACCCTTAATGCTTTCATCTTTCTAATTGTTTAATGGTTTGACTTTCTAGCAACAAAAGTAGCAAAAATTGTTCCAATTTGTTGGTTCAACAAATGCATTATTTGTCCAAATCGTACCAACTGCCGAACGGCGCTTCTGCTATTTCACTTTTGATTTGCCGTTTTTTCAGAAAAACCGGCCTCTACTGGATTTCAAAGGACCTGCTGAGCGAGGATCCTTGAAAAAGGCTTCCGCGTCACATACGGTGTAATCCAAGTCGGGAAACAATGGTTCAAGCGCAAATCGGCGGTATTCTCGCAGCAAATAATCGTTGTTTTTCTTTTCCTTTTTCAACGGAGTGAGTCGCTTTTGGTATTGCTTGTTGTCGATCTCGCCCGACTTCAGTGCCCTACGCAGTTCCTTGCATTCTTCGTTGATTTCCTTCTCTCGTTGCTCTTTCTTCTCCTTCTTTTCTTCATAGGTTGCCATGATGGCTTTCAATTCGTCTCGATGCCCGTAAAACAATTGGAATTTGAGAAGATCGATCGTGTCTTTCAGTCGATTGATTTCACCAAAAATATCTGATCGCCACCTTAGAAGTGCGTTCTTAAGAAATATAATCTCCAACTCCTTGTCGTCAATCAAAGGAAGTCTTTCTTCGTCCAAGATTTCGACAACCTGTTCCAATGTGTAAGCCTGATACAGATATTTAGCCTCGTCATAACGGTTGTTGATCCTTATGAAGATTGGCCACAACGATGAGAACGGATGGATGGATTCCGTTTCGGTTTTACCGTTTTCGTCAACAACTCCACAGCGGTTGCTGCCTGACAAAGGACTGCCAGCAATGTGGTAAACAACCTTATTTGTTTCTATTCCGCTGCAAATCATGGCGCTTTCGCAGTTCAGCCACCATTCAATGTAAACGCCCAAGGTGGGGTGATGAAATCCGCTTGTCCCCGTGTTGGCGAGGCCGTTTTGTATGGGCACAGGGCAGAGGAACATGCGGCTGTCCGACATGATCCTGTTTCTATACCGAAGAAACCTGAAAGCGTTAGTCACAAAGAGTTTCTCTACATCTTCTGTTTCTGCGTCGCTCCGAGGTGCTGTGGCTAGTTGTTCCAAAGGATAGCAGTCAAGCACAGTGCCGTTCAGCAGTTGGATTTTCTCTTCGGGATGCTTGAAGTCGTCTTTTGTTTTGATGATTCCCATGATGATGTTTTTTTATGAATGGTAGTTTTCTCATGGCTATAACAGCGTATTTTATTGGGGTAATTGGTATGAAAACCCATAAGTAGTTTGTTTAGCGCTTCAGATGATTTATAGCGCTAACTCATGGAGTTTTCAACCTGAATTGATAATAAAAAGCGTAGTTGGGTTTTTGAACGCAGGGCCAGTGCATTTAGCGCTTTATCCAATCCTTGCAAAAGGAGAGTCGCCGACATCATCTTGTGACGCCAGGGCGAACTCCACCGTTTCGAAGCTGTAGTTCTTCAGCAAGGTTCGGAATACTCTAGCGACTACATCCGAAGGATTCTTGAATGCGCCACAACCCCAGGCGCCGAGGACCAATACCTCGACCTGCTCTTTGGCAGCGACATCCAGAATCTTCTTGATGCGGGAGGTGATGATTTCCTCATAGTTGGCGGGGCGGTGGTGCATCTTCATCAGCTCTGGAGCGGCACAAGTAATCACGTCCACTTTATACCATTTGTTCTGCTCCATCATTTTGGGATAGATGGGGTCGGTGCGCTCGTCCGACTTGAACACCACCACATTGGGCGTATAGATTAGGTCGTCATTACCCATGGGGCCGATTTGCCTAGCCATATACTGGCTGATATGCCTGTCGTAGAAAGGTTCCCTCATGGCTTCTAGGCAGGGCAGCAGGGTGGAGCACCTGCAAAGCGACTCCTCCTGGGCGCCGGCAGAGAAAGGTGCTCCGCCTATGGCGTGGTTGTTCGCAAAGTTCAGCACGGCGGTCTTTTTGCCCTTATAGGCTTTGGCCGCCTCAAAGCTGCGTTTGCCGGAGCAGACATGGAGGGTCTGACTGTTCTCCACGATGGGCTGGTCGATGTTTTCCTCTTGGGTCACCATATATTGATGACGGATGGAGTTCTTAACGGCTTCTTTCAGTTCTTCTACCGACTCATACTGTCTTTTGGTGTCGGTCATTACTTGACGGTTGATGGTTCTGTAGTCTGTCATGATATTAATTGTTTTAGTTCATTGTCCAGCGTTGGATGCTTTTGCCTCTGAAGTAACGGTATTCAGCTTTCTGTAATAAAAGGGTAAAGGGCGGCACTTGAATGCTTTCGGCAATCCGCCTCACCTGTTCCAATGTTGCTTTTTTTGCATCGATTCTACCCAGCGTGACGTGAAGGATGAAGTCGTTTTCGATATCAGCACCCTCATCGACAGCCTCTTTCCTCAGCAAGTCCACCAGTGTTTGCAATGTTAGTGACAGCTGGGTCGAGGTGAGATGGATGATGATTTCACTGCCAGTTTTTGCTATGAAAGCGTTCACCTTGTCAAAAGTTTGTAAGGGAGCCTCGCGACCAGACAATTGTTTGTCGAATGCTATAGATAGCTCCTTCACTGCTTGGTCGTTGCTGATGAAGGCCACAGTGAGATGGAAACCTCCAGGCTGCCATCTCACTGGGATTTTGGCTTCCGCCATCGCCTTTCGTAGATTTACGAACCACTTGGCCGATTGACGGATGGGTATTTTGAGCTCTAGATAGTTGCTCATGAATGATGATTACTTCTCAAATATAGTGGCTGAAAAGGTGTTTTTCAACCTGAAAGCAAAAATAAACATACAAAATCCATACACCACCTCGGTTTTACTCGAGGAGCATTTCAATACGAAGAAAACACGACTTATCAGTTTATTCTTGCGTTAAGACCTTTTCAAGATACTCAATCTCTGGCTTACATGACACGCTATCAAGTGGAATACCGGCATCTTGGGTACGTTTTGCTTTGGGCACAATCAGATGCGCCACTTTTTTCTTGTGCTCCGAACCTATGACAGCATAGGTCTTGATACTGCAATTGTCGGGCAGGAAAGCTCCCCCCTTGGCTTTAGATGAATCGTTTGTCGGATAGTCAAGTATGGAATGAAGCTTAACTTTCATTATGCCATCACTATCCACGCTATAACCCACGAGATAATCAGTCGGCAGCATCAAGAAGATGTTTTTTGGTTTGCCATTATCATCGTTCCAGGGTTTCTTGGTCTGAAGGACGTTCAAGTTTGCCCCTCTTCTGAACTTGTTCCATTCAACGGTATTTACCCTGCCGTTTTCATAACAGAAGACTAACATAGTGGCTTTGGTGTCTTTATAGACTGGTAATTGGATATGCACATTGGCATCACTGATTTTATCACGTGTGCGTTTCCAGGTGCCATCCTGATACCATGTGACCCAAAAGTCAACCTCGTTAAGCGGTTTGGGTTGGGGAATGTCTGGGATAGACCTGCGCTCGTTAACGAGTTTCTGAATCACTTGCTTGATTTCCTCCATGTCAACAGAGCCGTAACCCATCTCAAGGCCTTCTGTGTCGAGTACTTCCTTGATAGATACCGTCATCCTTTCGGTGATGAAGAAGGTGATTTCGTCTCGTTTTAGCAACTTGACGCGATTGCCTTGGCGCACATACAATTCAGTGCCGCACAAGAAGATGGGACGGCGAGCAGGCCGCACCTCAATCTTGCAATATTCTCTATCCCCAATCTTCTCAAAACTGATCGTGGTGAGCGAATTGGCCACACTTTGGCATGAACGGTCCATTGTGTTGCGAATCTTCAACTCATAGCCATCGTGGTCGTTCTTGTATTGGCCGCTATAGGCATCTTCGCTTTCATCGTTCAAATGGGCGTAGTCGTCGGCGATGCCAATCACTTTCCTGGTCTTGTCGTGAATGCCGATATATAGTGTTCCACCTTCGGCGTTCATGAATGCGGTCAGTTCCTTGAGGATGTTCTTCATTTGCTTATCGATGTCGGCTATTCCGGCACCGTCGGGTGGGAAGGCAATTGAACTCTTGAACTCCACCTTTTGACCTTCTTCGACATCAAGCACGGGCAAAGAATCCCATACATTATGCATCCTAACCTCGGTTTGGTCGATGGCGGATTCTGTGGCTTTTTCAACCTTGGATTCTTCATAGCGCTTTGGCTCCTTGAATTTCACAAAACCATTGTCCAAGAAGCCAGCCACCTCCAAGATGCAGGAGTCGCCAACCTGGTATTGCTGCTCACCCTTGAAATAGTAACGATGCGAAGTGAAATCATCCTCGATGATGTAATAAGGTGCAGCCGTGTTATAGTCCTCCTTCACCTCGGTCACTTCAAAGGCATACAGTTTTCCTACTTCGTAGTGCTGCCGGTTAAGCCATTCCTCATCTTGACGCAATTTCATCTTGTCAAAGGCATCAATGCTTTTCACCACAACATGCAGTTGTTCAGGTAAATTATCGTATTGGCATTTCAGGATGTTGTAGACGCGGTATTCCTTGTTAGGGTCATCGTCGTGCAAAGCAATGTAGTCGTAGCCAGCCGAATCCTTATGGATGCCAGCAACTTGCATGATGTATTGTTTTCCAACTTCGTAATTCATAATGATGTATGTATTGGTTTAACTGATAATCCTATTTGTTTTTCATCCTTTACGGTCTTTTTTATTCTGAGATTTATTTACTCATTTATTTCCTCACTTACTTTCCACTAGTCGATTTCGGGATTTTGTTGAATGATTTCCCATGTGCCATTGGCTCTCCCGCCTATTCTTCGTATAACTCCCTGTTCACGTAATTGTTTCATGACATAATACACGCCATCTGTTGTGATGCCAACTATTTCCGCCAATTCTCTTTGGGTGATACTCGGGTTGTTTCGAATAGCGGACAATATGCTTTCCGTAGTGCTTTCCGTAGTGCTTTCCATAGTGGTGCTTTCCTGTTCAATCCAATCGTATGGGATGGATACACGCAAGAAGTTGTCAAGGAAGCAACCACTTCGCGCTCAATGTCCAGTTCGCGAGTCAGTTCGCGCTTAAACTCTATCCGATTGGTTTCTCTCATAAAAATCTGTTTTACCATTTATTCCTTCCCCAACTCATCCTTCATCCAATACTTGAGTCTTTGCCCTATTTCCCATCCTCAATCACCATCCCCAAACCAAACATGTCTGACAGTTTCTTCAAGTCATCCTTTTTCTGTTGGTTGCTGATATTGACATAAACATACCAATCTCCAATCTTGTGCTGCCAGATGCGACCTGCTTCTGGTGGTCTTTTGTTTTTTGAGACGAGGCCATAGCCTCCACCGTGTTGTATGTCGGTGGCAGCCACTTTATCCAGCCCAATTTTCTGCAAGGCACGAATCATCGTTTCGTTGGCGGTACGTTCTTGTATAACAGTGCCATCACGGAAAGTGACTTTCAGGCCTTTGGTGTGGTTGACGACCTGTTTTGTTGGCTCGTGAGGTGCAGGCGATGGTGCTGGCTCTGTCGAAGTGACGGGTTGTCCCGTTTTCGTGCTTGGCGGAGTGATTTGTTTGGCGCCCAAGGCTTCGGCAATGTTCATCTTACGCGACAACTTCACGCTGATGGGGTCTTCGGGCGTGTATTCCACCACCAAGACCAACGGGCGCTGGATTTGCCTGAGCCGTGGCTCGATGTCCTGACCGAGGGCGGGAAGGATTTCATCCTTGATGATTTGCTCTTCCAGCTTGTCGCATTCGAGCAGCATCTCTGGGGTAAGCTCAAGCCCCAGTTCCTCAAGGTTCTTGATGGAGGTGTAGAGTTTTTCTAATTTGGTCATAGTATAAAATGAAAGTTCTGCTGCAAAAGTATTAAATAATCAACAACAATCCACGTAATTTTTTGATTTAAACTACTGAAAAATGATTTACGGTTACATTCGCGTTTCGAGCGACAAGCAGACAGTTGAAAACCAGCGATTCGAAATCAACAACTTTTGTCAACGGGAACAATTGCACATCGATGGCTGGATTGAAGAAACCATCAGTGGGACGAAAAACTATGACAAACGGGAATTAGGGCGGCTTTTGAAGAAGGTGCAGAAAGACGACCTCATCATCTGTGCTGAGCTTTCGCGCTTGGGCAGAAGCCTTTTCATGATCATGGAGATTCTGAGCCTATGCATGAAAAAGGAATGTCGGGTATGGACCATCAAGGACAATTATCGCCTTGGCGACGACATACAGAGTAAAGTCCTTGCTTTTGCATTTGGACTCTCGGCTGAGATTGAAAGGAATTTAATCAGCCAAAGAACGAAGGAAGCACTGGGAAGGTTGAAATCAGAAGGGAAACCATTAGGACGGAAACAAGGAAAAAGAAACATAAAACCTAATGCAAAATGCGAGGCGAAACATGATTTCATTGTCCGTCAGTATTTAAAAGGAATTAGCATTCCAAAAATAGCACAAAAAATAAAAGTAGCACGAGGTACTTTGTACCGATATATGGCTTATACTGGTATAAGAGAACCTATTAAAGCACGAAACGGGCGATGGGAACGCGGCATTTATTAATTCCTTTATATCGTCCATTTTTTGAAGACTGACCCAAAAGCTCGCTATCAAGGATACGGGTTCTTCTTTAAGGAGGGGCTTTGTTGGAGTGACATAAATACCACCTTTTTGAAATGTAGGAAAAAACAAAAAAGCATTAATGACGTGAAAAGTATGAGCCTGTTTGGTATGACTGACAAAGTTCCTGAAGCCTTTATAATTAGCATTATCAACTCGACCTTTATGAGCCACTATGTCGATGATTTTGTAAATAACACACAGACTTTTCAAATAAACGATGCCCGCCAATTACCGTTCATTGTCCCTGAGAAAGAAATGCTCGTAGAGTTTTCTAACATCTGTAAACAGGCAATCGCTATAAAAAAGCACAACAATGACGAAAAGGCATTACAAAACATACAATCAAATCTAGACAGTAAAACAATGGATTTGTATTGCCTTTCTTGATAAGGAGGGATTTTGTTGGA